>NZ_JABXWS010000145.1:0-1188 GCF_015594425.1 Novosphingobium sp. HR1a | reverse complement strand
GAACCTCGTGCCCGAGTTTTGCCAGAGCGCGTGCCCAATGATGAGAGGTGCCGCACGCTTCGATGCCGACCAGGCACCGCGGCAACTTCGTGAAGAACGGCACCACCTGCGATCGACGCAATGCCTTGCGGACGACGACGGTGCCCGCAGCATCAACTGCATGAACCTGGAAAATGCTCTTGGCCAAATCGAGGCCGATGGTGGTAATCTCCATGTGGGTGGCTCCTATTTGCTGGTGATCGCCTGACAGCAATCACATCTTGGCACCTCGATGCCGTGAGCGGGAGCCATCCACCCCATCTGCTATGGTCTCGAGGAGACGAACCGTGCTTCGGACCCATCGAGCCCTTATAGAGGAGTATCGGGGCATCGGCCGCACTTCTGTCTTTTCTCCTGACGCAGCAAGGTGTGGCCGATGCCGAAGCTGTTGCACAGAAATACGGCGGGAAGACTTTTGACCTTTACGTTCTGGATTGGCAGACTGGCAAACGCCGGCAGTTAACCAATGTCAGCCGTGGCGGCGCGGAAGCGCATCAGTCAACGCTTGCACGAGACGGTCAGCATATTGCGTTCTCGCTGCAAGGACGATCCTCCAGGGAATACGCAGGAAAGGATGGCCTCTACATCGGTACGTTCGCACCCGGCAAGTAAAGCAGTTTCGCCGACGGTAACCGGGTGGCAATCGTGCCACCCGTGGCCTTTGCTTTCTCGGCATCGGTTGGATCGACGGTGCCGCCAGCGATGCGGGACAAGCTGGCCGAACTCGGCGCGGACCGGCATCGCGACGCCGCGCCGGACGGCGTCGCGATGCTCGCAAAAGGCGCAGCTCCTCCGGCAAAGCACTGAAATCTCGGGCGCATTGTCCGGTGTGGACATAGCGGTTAAGGTCCGGGAAAGTGGATCGGTTTGCAGGACACAGCGCAATGACGGGTATGCAGCTTGAAGCGCCGGCCGGGATGGTCCGTATTCCCGGCGGTACGTTCGCGATGGGATCGGAAACCTTCTATCCCGAGGAAGCGCCCGTGCGCCGCGTTTCGGTCGATGGGTTCTGGATTGATGCCACGCCCGTCACCAACCGCCAGTACGCACGGTTCGTCGCGGCGACCGGCTATCGCACCGTCGCGGAAGTCGCGCCCGATCCCGCGCAGTACCCCGGCATGCCGCCCGAGATGGCGCAGCCCGGCTCGC
>NZ_JABXWS010000130.1:0-1920 GCF_015594425.1 Novosphingobium sp. HR1a | reverse complement strand
GACCCAAGTTGAACAGTGCTAGCGGAACACGCAGGGAACGCGAGACCATAAGTATCTGATTTTGCGGTGAGTGGATTTGGCGGCAAAATCGGGTGTGCTAACAACATTTTTGCTGTGACTGTCGGTTTGGTTTATCTTTACGGGTCCAGGCAGTAACAACTTTGTCATGTATGTCGTCGAACGAGTCGCGCGCGGGCACCGCTATCTTTACCTGGTCGAGAGCGTGCGAGAGGGCAAAACCGTCCGCCAGCGCACGATCAAGGCTCTGGGCCGCAAGGATGTGCTGGCCGCAAGTGGCGAACTCGACAGGCTGGCCGCCTCGATCGCACGTCACGCAGAGCGCAGCGTCATTCTGTCCGATATCGATGCAGGCCGGATCGCAGCCCGCAGGATTGGCGGCCCGTTGCTGTTCGGGCGCCTGTGGCAACGGCTTGGCATCGATGCTGTATTGGAAGAAGTGCTGGAAGGCCGCCAGTTCGGCTTTGCCGTGGAGCGCGCCGTATTCGTCGCCACACTGCACCGCCTGTTCGTCTCCGGCTCGGACCGAGCTTGCCTTGACTGGATGGAGAGCTACGCCATCGACGGCAGCGAGGATCTCGCCCTCCATCACTTCTATCGCGCCATGGCCTGGCTGGGCGAAGAGATCGAGGAAAAGGCTGAGGGCGCGCTGGCACCTCGCTGCGTGAAGGACGTGATCGAGGAGAAGCTGTTCGATCGCCACCGAGACCTGTTCACCGACCTCAGTCTTGTATTCATGGATACGACGTCGCTCTCGTTCTATGGTGCAGGCGGCGACACCCTGGGTCGGCGTGGTCATTCCAAGGACCACCGGCCCGAGCTTGCCCAGATGATCCTGGCTGTCGTGATCGACGCCGAGGGGCGTCCGATCTGCACCGAGATGGTCCCGGGCAACACGGCTGACGTGAAGGTGCTCATGCCCATCGTCACGCGCCTGCGCACCCGCTTCGGTATCACCCGCTCGTGCGTCGTGGCCGATCGCGGCATGATCAGCGCCGATACGATCGCCGCCCTTGAAGAACTGGGGATGGAATACATCCTGGGTGCGCGAGAGCGTACCAGCAGCGTCATCCGCGATGTCGTGCTTGCCGACACTGCCCCGATGGTGCCCCTGGTCCTCGAGAGGCAGGCAGGAGACACTCAGCTGTGGGTCAAGGAAGTGCGCGTTGGCAAAGGCGCCGATGCCCAGCGCTACGTCGTCACGCTCAACGAAGCTGAGGCAAGGAAGGACAAGGCCGACCGGCAAGCGATCATCGATGGCCTCCAGACCCAGCTGAAGAAGGGCGACAAGGCCCTGGTCGGTAACTCAGCCTATCGCCGCTATCTCAAGGCCAGCGGCAAGACCTTCGAGATCGACATGGGCAAGCTTGCCGATGAGGCCCGCTACGATGGCATCAGCGTGTTGCGCACCAATGCCCGGATCACCCCGCTGCAGGCCGTCATCCGCTACCGTGACCTGCTTCAGGTCGAGGCCCTGTTCCGGGTTGCCAAGGCCAGCTTCGACACCCGCCCCATCTTCCATCAGTCCGATGCCGCTATCCGCGGCCATGTGTTTGTCTCGTTCCTCGCTCTGACGCTGGCCAAGGAACTCACCCGCTTGTGTCAGGAAAAGGGCTTACAGCCCGAATGGCAGCCGCTCCTCAACGATCTCGATCGCCTTCAGGAAGCCACCATCGAAAAGGACGGCAAGGTCATAACCACCCGCACCCACGTCTCGGGCCAGGTGGGGAATGTCTTCAAGGCAACCGGCATCGCGCTGCCGGCCAATATCAGCGAGTTGCCGCCGGAAACCTGAGCTTTTGCAAGCTCAACCGATCCCGAAAATGTAGTGGTAACATTTACGTCGGCGCGCGCATGTCATTGAACAAAAATGCCTTTTCCGAAAGCACTGTTCAAGTTGGG
>NZ_JABXWS010000093.1:0-20403 GCF_015594425.1 Novosphingobium sp. HR1a | reverse complement strand
TTCGATTGATGCCGCCTGCGTACGTTAAGCCGTATGTGAAGCGCGGCAAGACGGACGCGAATGACGCAGAGGCGATCTGCGAGGCAGTGACGCGCCCAACGATGCGGTTCGTGCCCGCGAAGTCGCCGGAACAGCAGGCGGCGCTGGCGCTGCACCGGACGCGCGACCTGTTGGTCAAGCAGCGTACTCAGCTCGTGAACATGATCCGTGGCCTGCTCGCAGAGTTTGGCATCGAGATCGTACGTGGGCTGCATCACGCGATCGAACTGGCCGCGCGGATCGCCAAGGGCGATGCGCCCGAGGTTCCTGATCTCGCCGTGCGCGTGATCACTGGCTTGGCCGGACAGATCGGCGACGTGCAGGTTCGGCTTGCGGCGTTGGAAAAGGAGTTGCTCACTTGGCACCGGTCCAACGAACTGTCGCAGCGCCTCGGTACGATCCCGGGTGTCGGCTTGATCTCCGCGACTGCGCTTGCCGCGTCGGTAACCGACCCAGGGCGGTTTCGCTCGGGTCGGCAGTTTGCCGCCTCGCTTGGCCTGACACCGCTTCAGAACTCGAGTGGCGGCAAGGAACGGATGGGTCGGATCTCGCGCATGGGCGATCGATACCTGCGGCGCCTGCTGGTTATCGGCATGACCTCACTGGTGCGCCGCGCCCGGGCCAAACCGGACTCGGTCGATCCGCGCATCGCTGCCATGCTGGCGCGCAAACCCGCGCGGGTCGTAACCGTTGCCGCTGCCAATCGCACGGCGAGGGTCGCCTGGGCGATCATGGCGCGTGGCGGCACGTACCGTGCGCCGATCGGCGTGGCAGCATGACGGATTAGCAGCTCGACACCGAGCGGCTTCAGGAGGTTGTGAGAGCGAAGAGAAGTGATGGCGTTACCGGTCGACCGGGAGCCGGGACACCCCGCCGAAAGTCCAAGGCATCATAGCCTGCATAGCAGAGTGGGACCTAGCTCGCGGATACCATCAGGGCCAGCAGTCACGAAACGGCTGCACCAACAGGCCGGACACAAGACTGCACCCGACCAATACGCCAGATCGTCAAATCGCCACTTGCAACGCGGGAGCCATCCACACAGGACATTCGGAAAGGAATGGGTTTCGTTGTGCTGGGCGTCCGTCGGCATCGGGCTGGTCTTGCCGGTCGCGATGTCCAGCTTGTAAATGCCGTTGAACGGACGCCCTTTTTCCACGGTGAAGAACAGGATCGACTTGCCCTCGTCGATGAAGTCATAGGTTTCGATGAACGTCACCTTCGACGCAGGATCGGATTCCGGGGCCGCCAGCAGCAGCGTGCGGTCCGTCAGATAGGCCCGTTTGCCGTCATTTATGACCTGCCCCATGAGCATACGGTGCTTGGGTTCCATTTCACCCCAGGCAATGCGATCGCTGCCCGGCTTCGAGCGATCGTAATCCAGCGCTACTTCGCCCACGGCATGCGCTGACAGGGGCTGCGGCGGAAGTGAGGCGTCCGCCGGCATCCAGTACAGGTAGGTCGTACCATGGCGCTCCGGCTTGGCGCCGAGCCGTGGCCTCGGCGGTTTCGAGCGATGCCGGTCCGGAAATCAGGTAACTGCCATCGGTGAGGTAGTAGATTCGCGATACGTATCCGCCCGCGCCCCACTTGCATGTCAGGCACTTTACCGTGCGCGTCGCGATGTCCATTTCGTAAGCCGGACCCCCGGAACTTTTCCGCTGCCTGGTAGTTCACCCGCTGCGACGCGTCCATTGGTCTCGCGCACGCGGGGAACTTGGACAATGACTAACGCGCATCATGGGCCTCGGGTGTCGCCGATCGGCTCGCCCACGCAGGATGCGGACGACGGGCTCTCCGACATCGACCTGCTCCATCGGATCAGCGTGGCGCTCATCAACGAGCAGGATCGTTTCGAGCTTTATGGCAAGATCGTCGATGCCGCCGTCACGATCACGGGCTCGCAGTTCGGAACGATGCAGTTGTTGTGCCCGGCCGACGATCCATCGGGTCATGGCGGCGAACTGCAGCTCTTGGCACAACGCGGCCTGCCTCCCGAGGCAGTCGGGTTCTGGCAGTGGGTGAACCCGGCGGCGTACAGCAGTTGCACCCTGGCGCTCAAATTCGGCCAGCGCGCCATCGTGCCCGACTTCGAGGAATGGGAGGAAATTAGCGGAACGCCCGATCTCCAGGCATTTCGCGCTGCCGGCATCAGGTCGGCGCAGACCACTCCTCTGCTTTCGCGCAGCGGCAAACTGCTGGGGATGATCTCCACCCACTGGAATGCGCCGCACGAGCCTTCGGAACGCGATCTGCGCATGCTCGACATCGTGGCGCGCCAGGCCGCCGACATTCTGGAGCGCACGCTCGCCGAGGAAGCCCTGCGCCATCTCAACGAGACGCTGGAAATTCGGGTCGAGGAACGGTCCCGCGAACTGATGGCATCGGAGGATCAGGTCCGCCAGTTGCAGAAGATGGAGGCCATTGGGCAACTGACGGGCGGCGTGGCCCACGATTTCAACAATCTGCTGACCATCATCCGTTCATCCGCCGAACTTCTCGCCCGCCGCGAACTCCCGCGCGACAAGCAGAAGAAGTATATCGACGCGATAGCGGAAACGGCGGATCGCGCCGCGAAGCTGACCAGCCAGCTTCTGGCGTTTGCCAGGCGGCAGGCGCTGAAGCCCGAAGTCTTCAACGCGGCCTCGAAGGTGGGCAGCGTAGCGGACATGCTGCGCACCGTGGTGGGATCGCGGGTGGATCTCGTCGTCGATCCGATCTGTGCCTCCTGTTTCGTGGAGGTCGATGCCAGCCAGTTCGAAACCGCGCTCGTCAACATGGCGGTCAATGCCCGTGATGCGATGAACGGCGAAGGGCGTATCACCATCGCGATCGAAGCCGCAGGCTCGGTGCCGCCACGGCGCGGGCATGCCGCTGCAAAGGGCGATTTCGTCAAGGTATCGGTATCGGACAGCGGATCGGGCATGCCGCCCGAACAGCTCGATCATATCTTCGAACCGTTCTTCACCACCAAGGAAGTCGGCAAGGGCACCGGCCTTGGTCTCAGCCAGGTCTATGGCTTCACCAAGCAGTCCGGCGGAGAGATCGACGTCGACAGCCTTCTTGGCAAAGGTACGATGTTCAGCCTCTACCTGCCTCGCGCCGCCGCGCCGAATGCAGTTCAGGCCGTTTCGGCACCCGACGAAGTCGCCGCGAGCGAAGCCAGCATCCTCGTCGTGGAAGACAACGACCAGGTCGGAGAATTCGCTTCGCAGCTTCTTGGCGATCTCGGCTTCAGCACCCGCCGGGCCGCCAATGCCCGTGATGCCATCGCGATACTCGAGCGCGACCATGGCGAGATCGACATCGTCTTCTCGGACGTTGTCATGCCCGGGATGGACGGGGTCGAGCTTGGCAGGAATGTCCGCTCCCGCTGGCCGGCCCTGAAGGTCGTCCTGACGAGCGGCTACAGCCACGTCCTGGCCGGCGACGCACGGCATGGGTTCGCGCTGCTGCAGAAGCCTTATTCGGTGGAAGAGCTATCACGCGTCCTGCGCGATGCCCGGCAAGGCGGCGCGGCCTGATGGACATCGCTGGATCGAACCGCGGTTCTGGCGAGCTACAGCAACGCGCCGACCGATGCGGGGCGCCTGCCCGATGCGTGCTGAAGTTCTAGGCGTCCGGCTTGTTTTGCCGATCCATGACGCCGTCTGATCTGGGAACAGGCATCGCCCCGCTGGTCGTTCGATGAGGCAAGGTACGAGCGGTTTGCGGCATCCTTCGATGCAGGGACACCCGGCACCTTGAGCCCGATCTTGCCGGAGCCGTCGATGACCGCTCCGGCAAGGCGTCATATCAAAGGCGCCCGCGCACCCCGAAGAAGAACGAGCGGCCCGAATACTCATAGAAATTCGGAAGGTTGCGATACTCGTTGAACCGCTTGATCGCCGAGCCCAGCAGGTTCGATCCCTGCACGTAGACCGAGAAGTTGTCGGTCACGTCGTACGACAGGCTCGCCGAAACCTCGTGGTAGGGGTCTTCCTTCACCGGCAGGTACGAAAGGCTGCCCGCCTGCGCATAGGTATAGCGCGAGGTATAGCTGTACGAGACTTGCGCGCCGATGCCATGGTTCTCGTAGAACAGCTTGGCATTGGCCGAGAACGGGATCGCGCCCGGCAGGTCGGTGGTGATCCCGCCGGTCTTCGCGCGCGACTTGTTGTAGGTCAGGTTAGCCTGAATGCCGAAACCGTTGTCGAGGAAGTACTGCCCGCCCACTTCCAGCCCATAGACGTTGGCGCTGTCGCCGTTCATCACCTGATATTCGACGAAGGAATAGCTCTGCTGCTGGTTGGCGGGCTGGTTGGTCGGGGTGATCTGCACGTCCACCGGCACCGTCGAGACGAAGTTGGTGATGTGCTTGTAGAACGCCGCCGCCGTCAGCGCGAGGCGGTTGGTGGGGTAGAATTCGAGGCTCACGTCAAGCTGCTTGGCCTCGGTCGGCTTGAGGTTCGGATTGCCCGCGTCATAGATGATGTACGTGCCCGACTGCGCTGAAGTCGCGTCCTTGGCGGGCGAGAGTTCCCCGAAGCTGGGCCGCGAGATCGCCTCGGAAGCGGCCAGACGCAGCCGCAGCCCGTCCGCCAGATCGTAGGAGAAGTTCGCCGCCGGCAGCAGCCGCACGTAGTCGCCGCCACCGTTGATCGGCTCGACCGGGTTGAAGGTGACGGCATTGTCCTGCGTGCCTGCACGCGGGATGATGCTGGCGATGCTGGCGCCGTAGCCCACCGAGGAAACCTTGGTCGCCACCAGCCGCGCGCCGATATCCGCGCGCCACTTGTCGCCCTCCAGATTGGCCATCAGATAGCCGGCCCAGGTGCGCTCCTTGATGCGGTACGAAGCGGGCAGATCGGCCTCGATCACCTGATTGGAATAGCCCGCAGGATACGGCGAAAGCTGGCACCCCGGGATCGAAGCGCCGGTATCGTCGAGGCACGAATTGGGGTTCAGGATCGCCGGGTTGTTCTCCACCCGCGACAGCGCCGCGAGGTAGGTGTCGATATCGAAGCGCGGGAAGTTGCGCGGGAAATCGCCGTCCAGCTTGCCCAGGATCGAACCGCTGCCGGGCTTCACTACGTCCGCGCCCAGCTGCCCGAACGTGAACGGGTAGCCGCAGAAGTTGCACGATGTGGTGTACTGGTTGTCGATCGTGGCGACCGTCTTCTTGCGGTTGGTGAACGAGGCGCCGAACTGGATCGACTTGAAGATCCCGCTGTCGACATCATACGTGCCGTCGCCCTTCAGGCCCTGCGTGCGGTCGGAGATGTTCTGGCCCTGGATGCCGATGTAGTGGGCGCGGAAATCGTCGTTGGTCGCTTCCGACAGGCTGCGCCCGCCGGGGATGGTCACGTCGAGGTCTGGCAGCCCGCCGTTGCGCGTCGCGAATGTGGCGGAGGCGCCGGTGATGCCCGCCACCACGAAGCGGTTCTGGCCGCCAGTGTTGTCGCGCGCCTTGCCCATGTAGCCGTCGAAGCCGAACTTCAGACGGTCGGTCGGCTTCCAGTCGATGTGGCCGCCGATCTGCCAGGTCTGGCTCTTGCGCGGCTCGTCGGTGGTGAGCACTTCGGCGGTGTAGTTGTCGATGCTGAAGCCGGTGACGACGTTGTTGGCATCCACGCTGATCGAGCTGGGGTCCCAGCGCGGCGAACCGTCGTCACCCAGCGGGTTGAGGTAGTTGGACGAGCGGTAGTTGTGCTGCTTCACGTCGAAACGGCTGTAGATGCCGTCGATCGTCAGTTCGAACTGGTTGGAGGGCTTCCACTGGAACGATGCCGCCGAACCGATGCGCTCGCGCTGGCCCTGCACGGTGCCCATGCTGTAGTAATCGGGCCAGATATAGGCCGGGCCGTTTGCGTCGGGGTTGATGGCGCCATCACGGTTGAAGTCCACGCCGTAAGCCGCCTCGGTGCCATCGGCCAGCGAGTATTCGCCGAGGTTGTCGGTGCGGAACTTGTACTTGTTGTAGCTGACGCCGAACATCAGCCCCATCGTGTCGTCGGCGAAAGTGGTGCTGACGACGCCGCTGACCTTGTAGCCGCCCTTATCCGCCAGATCGTTGTACTGTCCCTCGACCGCGCCCGATGCATGGAGGCCGGGGCGGTCGAGCGGGCGTGCGGTGCGCAAGTCGACGTTGCCGCCGATGCTGCCTTCAAGCTCGGAGGCGCGGACCGCCTTCTGCACTTCGGCGCCCGAGATGATCTCGGAGGGGAGGACGTCGAAGGCAAAAGAGCGGTCCGGCCCGTCGGTCGGGAGGATTCGACCGTTGAGGGTGGTGATCGCGAAATTCTCGCCGAGGCCGCGAATGGTGATCGAGCGGCCTTCGCCGCGCCCGTCGCGGCCCACGGTGACGCCGGGGATGTTGGCGAGCGCTTCGGCGACGTTGCGGTTGGGGAACTTGCCCAGTTCCTCTGCCGAGATGGCATCGACGATGGTGTCGGCGCTGCGCTTGGCCTGGATCGAGCGCAGGAGGCTGCCGCGCACGCCGCGCACGACGATCGCCTCGGCGGTTGCGGCATCGTCCTGCGCGGAGGGAACTGCTTCCGGAGCGGGGGTAGCGGTCGCGGCATCCTGCGCATGGGCGAGAGAGGCGGAGAGCAGCGCCATGGTGCTGGCTCCGGCAAGCGCCGACAAGCGCCAGGTGTTACGTCCCGTCATGTTTCCGTACCCCTATGTGATCCCGCCTTGGCCGGATCGGGGCATCGATGATTCCCGTCCGTATGGCGTGCTATATTTCGTTTTGGTAACTTGGATATTCGGAAGCTGTCAAACAGAAACGTAACGAAACATCGCTTAATGTTTGTCGCGGCGCTTCGGCGCTGTTAATGCAAACGCTCGCAGGAGTGATGAAATGGTGGTTACCCGGGACACGAGCCGCAGGCGGCAGGAAATCAGTACCCTCGTGCGCGAGCGCGGCAGCGTGCAGGTCACCGACCTTTCCGAGCGTTACGGCGTGTCGATGCAGACGATCCGCAAGGACCTTCATTTCCTTGCGAAGAAGGGTGTGGCGGAGCGCAGCTACGGCGGCGCGATCTCGGCCGATGCGGTCAACGTCGTCGCCGAACCGCCGTTGGAAACCAAGCGTGCCGCCAATCCCGACGCCAAGGCGCGGATCGGTGCGCTGGCGGCCGCGATGGTGCAACCCGGCGATTCGGTGGTGCTCGATTCGGGCACGACGACGCTGCAGATCGCTCATCACCTGCCCGATGACGAGGAGATCACCGTCCTCACCAACGATCTCGACATCCTCTGTGCGCTGGCCCGCAAGGAGCGCATCCGCGTGGTCATGCTGGGCGGCGCCCTGCGCCGCCGCAACCGCGCGTTCTACGGCGCCCAGACCGAAAGCGCACTCAGCGACCTGCATGTCGACAAGCTGTTCCTCGGCGTCGATGGTTTCGATTTCGAGCGCGGCATCACCACGCATTACGAACCCGAAGCGATGCTGAACCGAAAGATGGCGAAAGCCGCGCGGCAGGTGATCGCGGTGACCGACCGCTCGAAATTCGGCAAGGTCTGCCTCCACCGCATCCTCAACGTCGAGGAGATCGACGACCTCGTCACCGACGCGGCCGACAGTGACGCGGTGCAGTCTGCTGCGGACCGTCTGGGGTTCCGCCTGCACCGCGCATAAGGCGCGTGGGGTGGCTTTAGGGTACTGTTAGGTGCCGTTGAGTGCCGGTTGGCCCGGCACTCGATTTTCCGATATTACCCTTTGATATTGAAGAACTTTCTGGCGTTCTTCCAATAGATCTTGTCGATCACCGACTTCGGCAGGTTGAGCCCGACCGCATCGGCCTGGATAGCCTCCACCCGCTGGCTGAGCGGCGTCGCCAGATAGCGCCAGTCCGCCCGCCACACGGCATCGGCCTCCCCCGGAAAATCATCGGTAGCTGGCGGATTCTGCGCCCGCGCCGCCGGGTCCGGCGGGCTGTCGGTCAGGTCGGTGCCGTACAGGATACGATCCTGATATTTCACGAAAAATGCCCGGACCTTGGCCACATCGGCATTGGACTGCACCTGCAGGTTCGACAACCGCGCCGCCAGATCGACCACCGCCTTGGGGTGGGCATCGAAGAACTTCGCCAGTTCATCGACGCTCCACTCCAGACTTGCCATGTGCGCCCCGTCGAACGCCAGTTTGGGATGCCGCGCCACGAACCGGTCCCGCGCCGCCATCAGCGCCTCGTAACTCGGCTCCTCGGGGTGCAGAAACATATAATATTCAGGATGTTCGCGGAAATACGAGCGATCGTTCTCGGTCGTCATCTGCTCTAGCGGCAACCAGCAGTTCTTCGGCTCCGCCTGATGCGCGATCAACGGAATCCCGCGCTTTTCGAGATGCGCCATGACCCCATCGAAGCGCGGATCATCCAGAAAAACCCGCTTCCCCTCCGGGTCCTTGGCCACCATCCCTATGTTCTTCCAGACTTTCACCGCAACCGCCCCCTTGGCGACCGCCGCATCGATCATCGCATCCGTCCGCTCGGTCCAACCCGGCGTCCCGAATCCGTCCATCGGAAACGTCGTGGCAAAATGAAAGACCCTGGCGTCCGCCTTGCGCATCGACCCCGCGATCGCGGCTTGCTCCGGCAGCGGCGGAAAATCCGGATAATCGACATTGATCGACAAAATCTCGAACCGATCCTGCCGCGCCACTGCGATGAAACGCGGGTCATCGACATTGGCATGAACATGCGCATCGAACTTGGCGACATGCGCGAAGTCCGCCTCGGTATAATGTTGCTCGGCAGGCGCGGCGACGGCAACCGAGGCCGTCAGTGCGGCACTCGAAAACAGTGCCATTTTGACCAGATTCCGCACGGATCAGCCTCCTTCAAACGAAAACGAAAGAAAACGCATCAAAAAACTGTGTTTTTGGATTGCATGGCGGATTGCGGTGGTGCAAGTCTTTTCTCGTGAGGTCGCCGAGCGTGGAACGTTCGATGCGCAAGTCCATCAGGAGAGTGCAGACATGTCATTCAGCCCCGTAACCCGTCGCGCGGCACTGGCCCGGCTGATGACCGGCGCCACGATCGCGGCCGCGAGCGGGCCTCTGCTCTCCGGCAAGGTCTGGGCCGCGACTGCGGCGACCACACGCGTCACCGACGGCACCCTGACCATCGAGTTCGACGCCGCGATGCGTTCGCGCCTGCTTCATCGCGGGCAGGAAATCGCGCCATGGGCCGCGGCCGAGGCGCTGTTCCCGCTGGAAGGCGCGGCGTTCGACCGCTTCGTGCTGCTCGATCACGCCGAATCCAAGGTCGCCGGTGGCCGCCGTCATGTCCTGCGCGGCACGGCTGGCGGCGCGCTGGAACAGGAAATCGCGGTCACGTTCCTCGATCGCTTCCCCGGCCTCGCGCTGTACAACGTGCGCTATCGCAATACCGGCGACAAGCCGTTGGCGGTCACCGGCTGGCGGATCGCCATGCACGATCTGCACGGCCATCCCGATGGCGCCTGGAGCTTCGCTGGGGCGTCCTATGCCGACCGGCGCGACTGGGTGCAGAAGGTCGGTCCCGGCTTCGAGCAGCGCAACTTCATGGGCATGAACGGCTCGGATTACGGAGGCGGCACGCCCGTCGCGGTGGTCTGGCGCCGCGATGTCGGATTGGCGGTCGGGCATCTGGAGACGGTGCCGCGTCTCGTGGCGCTGCCCGTCTCGGCGCAGCCCGGCGGCACGCGGATCGGCATGACCGGCGAGGCAAATCAACTGCTTGCGCCGGGCGCCACGCTGGCACTGCCACGCGCCTTCGTGATGGCGCATGAGGGCGACCATTTCCGCCCGCTCGACGCCTATCGCCAGCTCATGGCCGAACAGGGGCTCAAGGCGCCCGCGATCCCGGATTCGAGCTACGGCGCGATCTGGTGCGCCTGGGGTTACGAGCGCAAGTTCACGGCCGACCAGATCTACGGCGCGCTGCCCAAGGCGAAGGAACTCGGCTTCGAATGGGCGGTGATCGACGACGGCTGGCAGATCGCGGATGGCGACTGGCGGGTCGATCGCAGCCGCTTCCCGCGCGGTGACGCCGACATGAAGGCCTTCGCCGACCGCATCAAGGCCGATGGGATGCGCCCGCGCCTCTGGCTGGCACCGCTGGCGGCCGATCCCGGCACGCCGCTGCTGCGCGATCATGCCGACATGTTGCTGCTCGACCGCGACGGCGCGGCGCAGAACGTGACCTGGTGGAACGCCTTCACGCTCTGCCCGGCCTATCAGCCGACCATCGATTATTTCCGGGGCGTCGTGCGCACGATCATCGGTGAGTGGGGCTTCGAGGGCCTGAAACTGGACGGCCAGCATCTCAATGGCGTCGCTCCGTGCCACAACCCGGCGCACAATCACGCGCGGCCTGAGGAATCCTATGAAAAGCTGCAGGATTTCTGGAAGGCGATCTACGACGAGGTCATGGCGATTAATCCGCAAGCGGTCGTCGAGATCTGCCCCTGCGGCGACAGCTTCGCCTTCCACAATATCCCAGCGATGAACAACACGCCCGCGTCGGACCCGACCTCCTCGTGGCAGGTGCGGCTCAAGGGCAAGACCTTCAAGGCGCTGATGGGGCCCTCCGCGCCGTACTCCGGCGACCATGTCGAACTGACCGAGACGCGCGACGATTTCGCCTCCACATACGGCATCGGCGCGATCCCCTCGACGAAGTTCACCTGGCCAGAGGATACGCCCAGCCCTTCCGAACCGCTGCCGCCCGGCGGCTTCAAGCTGACGGCGGACAAGGAGAAGGTCTGGCGCAAGTGGATCGACCTCTACCGCGAGACCATGCTGCCCAAGGGGAGGTATCTCGGCGGGCTTTACGACATCGGTTTCGACAAGCCCGAGGCGCACGCGATCGAGAAGGACGGGGTGCTGCACTATGCCTTCTACGCCGATAGCTGGGACGGGCCGGTCAGTCTGCGCGGGTTGGGGGCAGGGCGCTATGTCCTGACGGACGGTTTCACCGGGGCGCCACTGGGTAGCGCCACGGCGAAACAGAACGGCATTCCGGCGAAGTTCGAGCGGTTCCTGCTCGTGCGTGCAACTCCCGCAAAGGCAGCCAAGGCATGAGCACCGTCACCGCACCTTCCAGCCGGGCATGGCTGGTGAATGCCCTCGTCACCGTGGTGCTCTGGGGCGTCTGGGGCGCGTTCTCGGGGCTTTCGCCGCAGCACGGGTTTCCCGAAACGCTGGTCTACTGCGTCTGGGCGCTGACGATGATCCCCCCGGCGCTGGTGGTGCTGGCCGGTGCGCGCTGGGCGCTCGACCGGTCGCCGCGCGCGATTGCCTACGGGCTTGCGGTGGGGCTGCTGGGCGCGGGTGGGCAGATGGTGCTGTTCTATGCCGTGGCGCGCGGTCCGGCCTATCTGATCTTCCCGATCATCTCGCTTTCCCCTGTGGTCACGATCGCGCTGTCCTTCGTGTTCATGCGGGAGCGGACCGGCAGGCTCGGTGCGCTGGGGATCGTGCTGGCGCTGCTGGCGCTGCCGACCTTCGACTTCGCGCCCGGCGGCAGCGGCGGAGCCTCCGCCGCGTGGCTGGTTCCGGCGATGATCGTGATGCTGTGCTGGGGCGTGCAGGCCTACTTCATGAAAGCCGCAAACCACGTCATGTCGGGCGAGAGCATCTTCGTCTACATGACGCTCTCCGCGCTCGTGCTGATCCCGGTCGCCTGGGCGATGACGGACTTCACGAAAGCAGTGAACTGGGGCTGGGACGGGCCGGGCCTTGCCGCCGTGATCCAGGTGCTCAACGCCATCGGCGCGCTGACGCTGGTGTTCGCCTTCCGCTACGGCAAGGCGATCATCGTCGCGCCGCTGTCCAACGCCGGTGCCCCGCTCGCCACGGCGCTGCTGTCTCTGGCGGTGCTGGGCGTGGTGCCGGGGCCGCTCAAGAGCCTGGGCATCGGCCTTGCGCTGCTGGCCTCGCTGCTTCTCGCCATCGAACCGGACGCCAAGGACGAGGAAGCCGTCCTCGCAGAATGATGGTTTCGATTAGTTTCGATTAGTTGCGTTTGAAGTTTCGTTGCGCTACCCGTCGAGACGAAAGGAAGCGATGTGAAAGCGATTCGAGATATCGTGCTGCGGCACAAGGCGGGCGAACGCATCGGCGTGACTTCGGTATGCTGCGCGCACCCGCTGGCGATCGAAGCGGCGCTGCGCCACGCGCTGGCGACCGGCCAGGACATCCTCCTCGTCGAGGCGACCTGTAACCAGGTGAACCAGGACGGCGGCTATACCGGCATGACCCCCGCCGATTACCGCGACTTCGTGCGCGCCATCGCGCAACGCGTCGGCTTCCCGGTCGAACGGCTGGCGCTGGGCGGCGATCACCTCGGCCCCAATCCCTGGACCGCGCTGCCTGCGGCCGAGGCGATGGACCGGGCGGAAGTGATGGTCGCGGCTTACGTGCGCGCCGGGTTCGGCAAGATCCATCTCGACTGCTCGATGAGCTGCGCCGACGATCCGGTGCCGCTGCCCGAACGGACCATCGCCGAACGTGCGGCGCGCCTGTGCCGGGCCGCCGAAGATGCCTTCGAGGTCATGGCCGCGGACGCGCCGGTCTATGTGATCGGCACCGAGGTTCCCGTGCCGGGCGGCGCGGCGGAAGACCTCGACGAACTGGCCGTCACTGATCCGGCCGACGCCATCGCCACGGTCGAGATGCACCGCGCACTGTTCGCCGAGGCGGGGCTGTCCGCTGCATGGGACCGCGTGATCGCCACCGTCGTCCAGCCGGGCGTCGAGTTCGATCACGACAAGGTCGTCGATTACCGTCCCGAGCGCGCCACCGGACTGAGCCGCGCGATCGAGCCGGTCGCGGGGCTGGTCTACGAAGCGCATTCGACCGATTATCAGACCGCCGAGGCGCTTGCCGCGCTGGTGCGCGATCATTTCGCGGTGCTCAAGGTCGGCCCCGGCGTGACATTCGCGCTGCGTGAGGCGCTCTGGGCGCTCGATGCGATCGAGGCGGAAACCGTACCGGCTCCTCGCCGTGCGGGGCTTCGCGAAGTCGCGCTGGAGCGCATGCGCGCCGAGCCGGGTAACTGGCGCAAGTATTACCATGCGCAAGGGGCGGCGCTGAGCCTGCAGCTGCAGTACAGCCTTTCCGACCGCATCCGCTACTACTGGCCCGACGCGCGCATCGTCGCCGCGCAGGAGCAGTTGTTCGCCAACTTGCGCGACATGGTGCCCTCGCTGCCGCTGGTCAGCCAGCACTTGCCGCTTGCCTATGCGGCGGTGCGCGCCGGGACCGCGTCGCTCGATCCCGCAGACCTTGTCATGGCGCATATCGCCGCCACTCTCGACGCCTATCATGGAGCTTGCCACCCCGATGCCTGACGCCCTGCTGGTTCCCGGAACGCCGGGCAACGACGCCGAACCCTGGACCCGCCGGGAGATCGCGCAGCAGCCCGAAACGCTGCGCGCGACACAAGCGATCCTGAGCGCGAACAAGGCCGCGATCGAAGCCTTCACCGGCCCGATCCTGGCCAACCCTCATGCGCGCATCGTGCTGACAGGAGCAGGCACCTCGGCCTTCATCGGCGAGTGTCTGGCTCCGTGGCTCTCGGGCCTGCTCGGCCGTTCGGTGGAGGCGATCGCGACGACCGACATCGTCAGTTCGCCCGCGCTTTACCTGCGCCGCGAGGTGCCGACGCTGCTCGTCTCGTTCGGGCGCTCGGGCAGTAGCCCGGAAAGCGTGGCCGCCGTCGATCTGGTCGACGCGCATGTCGATCGGGCCTATCACCTCGTCATCACCTGCAATGCCGAGGGTGAACTGGCGCGGCGCAGTGGTGGCAACACCCATGTCGTCGTGCTGCCCGAGGCGACGCACGACCGGGGCTTTGCGATGACGTCCAGCTTCAGCGCGATGATGTTCGCCGCGCTCTCGATCCTGAGCGGGATCGCGGCGCTGGACGGCCGCATCGAGGCGATCGCCTCCGCCGTGGCCGCCACTCATGCGCAGAGCAGGCCGGTGGTGGAGAAGCTCGCCGCGCGCGGTTTCAAGCGGGTCGTCTACCTCGGCAGCGGCCCGTTCAAGGGACTGGCGCGCGAGGCGGCGCTCAAGCTGATGGAACTGAGCGACGGCGCGGTAGTGACGGCGTTCGACACTGCGCTGGGCTTCCGCCACGGCCCCAAGACGATCATCGATGCGCAGACGCTGGCGGTGGTCTTCGTCTCCAACGATCCGCTGACCCGGCTTTACGACCTTGACATCATCGCCGAGCTGAAGGCTGACGGGCACAGCGGCGCGGTGGTCGTGGTCTCGGCCGACCCGGATGACCACGCCGACGTATCGGTTCCCGGCCTGCTGGGCGCGGCGGATGCGGACCTGCTGTTCCCGTTCATCGTTCCCGCGCAGCTTTTCGGCCTTGCCGTTTCGATCGAACTGGGCCTCACGCCTGATCGCCCGAACGCCAGCGGCACCGTCAACCGCGTTGTCCAGGGCGTGCGGATACACGCGCAACCAGTATGAGCGGCGGCGTCTTCCTCGGCGTTGATGGCGGCGGCACCAAGACCGAGTTCGTTTGTATCGACGGCGGCGGAGAGGTGCTCGCCACCGCTCTGACGGGCACGACCTATCATCTCCAGGTCGGCTTCGACGAAGTGGTGCGGCGGCTCGAAACCGGCGCCGCGCAAGTCTGCGCGGCGATCGGCATCACGCCGCAGGGCATCGACCATGCGTTCTTCGGCCTGCCTGCCTATGGCGAGGACCGTGACATCGATCCGCGCATCCACGCGGCATGCGGCGCGGTGCTGGGCCATGATCGCTACGATGTCGGCAACGACATGGTCTGCGGTTGGGCCGGATCGCTGGGCGGCGAGGACGGCATCAACATCGTCGCCGGGACCGGCTCGATCGGCTATGGCGAACGGCAGGGCAAGGCTGCCCGCGCCGGTGGCTGGGGCGAAGTCTTCAGCGATGAGGGATCGGCCTACTGGATCGCCATCAAGGGGCTTGCGCTGTTCACCCGCATGAGCGACGGACGCACTCCGCGCGGGCCGCTCCACGAAACGCTCCGCACAGTGCTGTCGCTCGAGGACGACCTCGACGTGTGCGGGCGAATCATGGGGCCGCCAGGCATGGGGCGTAGCGAGATCGCGGGTTTGGCCGGACTGGTCTCCGATGCCGCCATGGCCGGGGACGAGGCGGCGGGGGCCATCCTCGACGAAGCGGCGCGCGAACTGGGGGACATGGCCCTGGCACTGCGCGCGGCGCTTGGATTTGCGGAAGGCACGGCTGTCCCGCTATCGTGGTCGGGCGGCGTGCTGAGCCGTGAAGCCCGGGTCCGCGAAGAGTTCCTCCGCATCGCAAGCGCCCATGGCTTTTCCCTGCACGAGCCGATGTTCTCGCCCGGCTATGGTTCTGCTCTTTATGCCAAAAACCTGGGGCTTCGAAACGCAAGCCGATAGGGTGTTGCAGGGACTGCGATGTCCCCCAAAAAAAGCGGCGGGCCTTGGCCCGCCGCATGATCCTCTGGAGGGAGGTTGAACCGTCAGAACTGGGTGCGCTTGGTGTAGCCGTTGTCGACCACGATGTTGGCGCCGGTCATCGCCTTGCATGCGGGCGAGACGACGAAAGCCACCGCCTTGGCGAGTTCCTCGCCGGTGGTGAACCGGCCCGAGGGCATGTTGGCGAGCGTGGCGTTGTAGAAGTCCGGCATGGCGGCTTGGATCTTGGGCCAGGGGCCGTCCTCGGTCATGACCGGGCCCGGGGTGATGCAGTTCACGCGGATGCCTTCGCCCGCCAGCGCCTGCGCCAGTGACGAGGAATAGTTCATCACGGCGGCCTTGAGGGCGTTGTAGGGCTGGACGCCCATGAATTCCTCGACCGCGCCGGTCGAGCTGAAGCACACGATCGCGGCGTTGTCCGACTTGGCAAGGTGCGGGCGGGCCGCCGCGATGCCGCGCCGCATCGGCAGGATGTCGGCCTGGATCACGGCTTCCCACGCGGCGTCGGTGTCTTCGCCGAGGTTGGTGGACGTGAAGCTGATGAAGA
Source organism: Novosphingobium sp. HR1a (assembly GCF_015594425.1). Lineage (NCBI taxonomy): Bacteria > Pseudomonadati > Pseudomonadota > Alphaproteobacteria > Sphingomonadales > Sphingomonadaceae > Novosphingobium > Novosphingobium sp. HR1a. The sequence goes on along the minus strand of NZ_JABXWS010000093.1, from coordinate 4,382 downwards.
TGTCGCAGCCGCCGAGCGCCTCAGCCGCCTTGTCGACGAAGGCGGGGACGGCATCGACCTGCGTGACGTCAAGCGCCTCGCCGTAGGTCTTCACGCCTGAAGCGGCGACCTCCGACAGCACGTTGTCCACCTTGTCCTGCGAGCGGCCGCAGATGGCGATGTCGCAGCCTTCGGCCGACAGCACATGCGCGACTACGCGGCCGATGCCGCCGTTCGCGCCCACGAGGATGGCCTTGAGGCCCTTCAGTCCGAGATCCATGTTTTGCGCTCCTCTGCCACGCGCGTGGTTTCTTGTCAGATGCCGTGGTGTCGCCGCTCGGGCGCGGCATGGCCACTATTTCTTTGGTCAGGAATGACCGCAGCCCCGCCGTGCTAGCGCGGGGGCCGCAACAATTCGACGGGAGAGTGTCATGAAGCGCCTCGAAGGAAAGCGCGCCGTTGTCCTCGGCGCCAGCAGCCCCGACAACATGGGCCAGCATATCGCCCGGCGCCTGATGGACGAGGGCGCCAGCGTGCTCGTTTCCGGCCGCAAGGAAGACGTGCTGGCCGATTTCGCCGCGCAGCATGACTGCAAGTGGAGCGCCTGCGACCTGACCGAAAAGGCCAGCGTCGATGCTCTGGCGGACAGCGCCGCGCAGCAGCTTGGCGGCATCGACATTGCGGTGAATGCCACCGGCTGGGGGCTCCTGAAGGGCTTCCTCGAAACCACGCATGACGAACTGATGGCGATGACGATGCTGCAGTATGTCGGGCCTTTCCACTTCTACCAGGCGATGGTGGGCAAGATGGCGCGCAGCAAGGGCGGGCGCGGGGGCTCGCTGATCCAGATCAGCTCCGCGACGGCGACGATCATGCTCAACGACCACGCCGCCTACATGGGCACCAAGGCGGGTGCCGACCACGTGATCCGCTGTGTGGCGCACGAGTTCGGGGCGGAAGGCGTGCGCGCGAATTCGATCTCGCCGGGGTTGACCGACACGCCGATGACTTCGGACGCCAAGCAGGTGCCGGGCCTGTTCGACGCCTTCCTTGCGGGCTATCCGCTCGGCCGGATCGGCACCAGCGACGACATCGCGGCGGCCGTCGTCTGGCTCTCCAGCGACGAGTGCTTCATGACTGGCGAGAACCTGCAGGTAAATGGCGGCTTGACGCTGCGCCGCAACCCGATGAAGAGCGAAATCGACGCGGCCGTCGCAGCCGCCATGGCTGCGGGCTGAGAGTTTCCTGGGGAGGAAGGGCCGGCGGCGGTATCCAAGGATGCCGTCGCCAGTTCCGGTTCCTATTCCTCCTCGAGCTTGCTCGGGGAGGGGGACCGCCGCGAAGCGGTGGTGGAGGGGGAGAGTCCGGAAAATTCCCCTTCCGTCAGCCCTGACGGGCTGCCACCTCCCCGAGACAAGCTCGGGGAGGAATTAGGGCACCAGCGCCTTCACATCCGCGCGGAGCAGGTCCTTGCGCACTTTGCCGGAAGCCGTGCGCGGGAAATCCTCGCGGAATTCGAACCTCTCGGGAATTTTCTGCTTCGCCAGCCCGCTGTCGGCGATGTGTGCGGCGAGCGCCTGCGGGCTCGGCGCCTCGCCATCGGCGATGACGTAGGCGCAGACGCCTTCGCCCAGGCGCTCGTGCGGCATGGCGACGACGGCCGCCTCGCGCACGGCGGGGTGGGCGTGCAGGACGTCCTCGATCTCCTTGGCAGAGATGTTCTCGCCGCCCCGGATGATGAGGTCCTTCTTGCGGCCGGTGATGGTGATCGCGCCGTCTTCGCTCCGCACGCCGAGGTCGCCGGTGCGGAAGAAGCCATCCGTGGTGATCGCCTCGCGGGTCTGCGCCTCGTCGGCATAGCCCAGCATCATGCCGGGGCCGCGCGCGAGGATTTCGCCTTCCCAGCCGTCGGGCAGGTCGCGGTCCTCGTGATCGACGATGCGCACCTCGTAATCGACAATGGCGCCGTCGGTCGTCGCGGCCAGCGCCTCGACGTTGGGCCAGCCGAACGTCACCAGCGGCACTTCGGAGGCGCCGAAGACGCGGAAGGCGCGGCAGTGGTCGAACGCGGCATTGGCGGCGGGGATCAAGTCCGCCGGAACCGCCGCGCCGCCGCAGGCGAAGAAGCGGAAGCTGGGCAGGCTATTGCCGCTCGCACGCGCGGCGGCCGCCAGCTCGACGAGGAACGGCGTGGCGGCGACGGTGCCGACCGCCTGATGCTGGTCGATCAGGGCGAGTGCCTGCTCCGCGTTCCAGCTTTCCATCAGCACCGTGCGGATTCCGCAGATGAACGGCGCCTCCAGCCCGTTGGCATAGCCCGAGACATGCGTGACGGGGGAGGGCATCAGCGTCGCCTCGCCTTCGGTCAGGCCCCAGTAGTGCCCGCTCTCGCGCAGGATGCGGGCGATCGAGACGTGGCTGTGCAGCACGCCCTTCGGCCGTCCCGTGGTGCCCGAGGTGTAGAGCACCATCTTCACGCCCAGCGGATCGACTTTTGGCCGCGCGAAGGAGAGGGCGCGCCCTTCCTCGATCAGCGCTGCGTAATCGTCCGAACCTTCGCCGCGCACGGTGAAGACATGAGCCAGGTCCGGCAGCACGCCTGCGAGTCGCCGCGCCATCGCCGCATAGTCGAACTTGCGGAACGAAGAGGCGACGAAGAACGCCCGCGCGCCGCAGTCCGCCAGCATCAACGAGACTTCATGGTCGCGGTAGATCGGCACGATCGGGTTGACGACGAGGCCCGACATCGCGGCGGCCAGGTTGATCACCATCGCCTCGCGCCAGTTGGGCACCTGGAAGGCGATGACGTCTCCCGGCCGCAGGCCGCGCGCATGCATCGCGGCGCTCAACGCCTCGGCATCGGCTACGGCCTGCGCGCGGGTGACGGTCACGTCGCCTTCGATCAGGCACACGAAGCCGGGGTCGGCCTCGGCCAGCGCGCTCGCCTGCTCGGCGATCGTGCGTTCGTCCCACAAGTCCGTTCCGGCGTAAGCAGCCAGATGCGGCGGTGGGGTTTCAAGCCATGCCCACGGGGGGCTCTTCCTCTCCATCATGATCCCCTGAGTGCCGCACTGTGCGCCCCCCTGTCGCCTATCACCTTGCGCAGCTTGTGGCGACCGGGCGGCTCGCGCAGGATCGACGTATAAATTACCGGGAGAAGACCGTGGAACGCGTAAAGCGCATTGGTGACGTGGCCGAGATCATGCTCGACTACGTGGCGAACAAGAAGACCTTCCAGACGGCGCGGCCGCTGCGCGTGCCCACCGGCAGCTATACCGACAAGGACCAGTTCAAGGCCGAGCTGGAGCTGGTCTTCAAGCGCGTGCCGCTGATGCTGGCCTTCACCGCCGAACTGCCGAATCCCGGCGACTACAAGGCGATGGACGCGGTCGGTTCGCCCGTGCTCATCAACCGCGACAAGCAGGGCAAGGTCCGCGCCTTCCTCAACGTCTGCTCGCATCGCGGCGCCCCGGTCGCGCCGGACGGCAAGGGCAACTGCTCGCGCTTCACCTGCAAGTACCACTCCTGGACCTATGGCGCCGACGGCAAGCTGATCGGCATTTCTGAGCCGGGCACCTTTGGCGAGGTGGACAAGGGCGCGATGGGCCTGCGCGAACTGCCGTGCGAGGAACGCGGCGGCATGATCTTCGTGTGCCTGACGCCCAACGCGCCGATGGACCTCGATCACTATTTCAAGGACTTCCTCGAGGATTTCGACGCGCTCGACTTCGCGAACTGGACGTACCTCGGCAATCGCACGATCCACGGGGCGAACTGGAAGATCGCCTTCGACGGCTATCTGGAGGGCTACCACTTCAAGTCGCTGCACCCCGAGACGATTTTCCCGCGCACGCCGTCGAACTGCACGCATTACGAGGGCTTCGGGCCGAACATCCGCATCGGCTTCCCGCAGCATTCGATCGCCGAGCAGCTCAGGGACGTGCCCCGCGAGGAATGGGGCAACCGCGAGAACTACGGCTACGATTTCGTGCGCATCTTCTTCCCCAACGTCTCGATCTTCATCGCGCCGGAGATCACGCAAGTCGCGCAGCTGTTCCCCGGACCGACGCCCGCCGAGAACCGCACCGTGCTGAACTACCTGCGTCGCAATCCGGTCAAGGATGAGGCGGACCGCGAGGCGGTGGAAGCGGCGATGAACTTCTTCCGCGATGTTACGTATGAGGAAGACTATGTGATCGGCCTTGAGATCCAGAAGGGCCTCGAATCGGGCGCGCATGACGACCTGACGTTTGGCAAGAACGAACGGGGGAACCAGTACTTCCATGAGTGGCTGAACTGGTATCTGGCGGATGATGCCTCCTTGCCCGAACCGGTGATGTGATACGCGCCCACCCCTGTCCCCTCCCGCAAGCGGGAGGGGGATGATAGACCTGCGCCTAGCC
>NZ_JABXWS010000092.1:0-116465 GCF_015594425.1 Novosphingobium sp. HR1a | reverse complement strand
AGGGCCGGGAGGCTTGAGAGCGCAGCGAACTAGCCGGACGGGGTGGGTTTGGGAGAGAAAACAATGCATAAACTATCCCTCGCCTCCGGCGTCCTGCCCGAATTCGGCGCCGTGGACGTGATCGAGGCAGGTGCCGCTGCCGGGTTCGACGCGGTCGGCCTCTGGGTCGATCCGCTGGAATGGACCGCGCAGCATACCCGCGATGCGCGCGCAGCATTGCAGCGCACCGGCCTGCCGGTGCTCGACGTCGAGGTCGTGTGGATCCGCCCCGACACCACGCTCGACGATCACCGCAAGGTGCTGGAGGTTGGCGCGCAGCTCGGCGCGGCGAACGTGCTTTGCGTATCCTCGCACGAGGAGGGCGAGACGATCGAGCGCCTCTCCGCCCTGTGCCGCCATGCCGAGGGATCGGGAATGCGCGTGGCGCTGGAATTCGGCATATTCACCGAGGTGAAGACCCTGAGCCAGGCGCTCGGCATTCTCGACCGGGTGGGGCATCCCTTGCGCGCGGTGCTGGTCGATCCGATCCACGTCGACCGCTCCGGCACGACGGTCGGGCAGATCGCTGCCATCGATCCGGCGCTGCTGCCTTACGCCCAGTTCTGCGACGCGCGGGCCGAACGGCCCGATCCGGCGAACTTCGACGCGGTCATCACCGATGCCATCGATCTCCGCGAACAGCCGGGCGAGGGCGCGTTGCCGCTGGCGGCGATGCTGCAGGCCTTGCCGCAAGGCATTCCGCTGTCGCTGGAACTGCGCTCGGCTGCGCTACGCGAGGCGTTCTCGCACCCGGCGCTGCGGGCGAAGGCGGTGCTTGACGGGATGCGCGAGTGGATGGGCGTGCTGGCATGACGGTGACCGTGATCACGCTCCTCAAGCGCCGCGAAGGCATGAGCGTCGAGGACTTCCGCGCCTACTACGAAAGCAGCCACCGCGTGATCGGCGAGCAGGTGCTGGCGGGCTACGCCACGCGCTACGTGCGCCGGTTTCTTTCGCCGATGGACGGGACGGACCAGCCGTTCGATCACGACGTGGTGATGGAAATCGACTTCCCCGACGCGGCGACGCGCGATGCCTGCTTTGCTGCGCTGGGCGATCCGCAGGTCGCCGCGATGATCGCCGAGGACGAGGAAAACCTGTTCGACCGCAGCCGTGTCCGCGCCTTCACCGTGACCGAGAGTGCATCGGTGATGCCGCCGGTCGGGTAGCTCGGTAGGGGCGGGCCGTCAGGCGGGCCGCAGGGTGCGGACCTGATCTTCCAGCATCTTGAGCATGTGCGGCACCATCGCCTCGGCGAGCGCGCCGGTCATCAGGCCGGTCGCCATACCCTCGATGAGCGTCTGCGACAGGGCCATGGCCTGCGCGAAATGCTCGGGCTCGGACTGCCATTCGGGGAAGAGGGCGATCGCCTCGGCATTGAAACGCTCGCGGTATTCGACCTGCAGCGGGCGCATGATCTGGGCAAGATCGGCATCGGTGCGCGCGGCCATCGCCAGTTCCTGGAAGGCGACGAAGGCGGGCTTCTGAACCTGCTTCCAGTACGCCGTCACCATCGTCGCGGGTTCATGCTCGGTGATTTCGGACGAGCGGCGGAAGGCCCGCAGGCGTCGCTCATGGAGTTCGACGATGGTGGCGCGGATCAGCGTCGCGCTGTTCTCGAAATGGTGGAGCATCGCCCCGCGCGACAGTCCGGCTTCCACCGCGACCAGCGGCGTTGTCGTCCCGGAATAGCCGACCTTGACGAGGCACTGGATCGTCGCCTCGATCAGCCGTCCGCGCGTCTGCGCGCTCTTGATCGACTGGCGGGTGGGCGCGCTTTCGGCGGTCTTGCGGACTGGGGCGCGCTCGGGGCGCTTGCGGGCGGGGCTGGCGGCCAAACTGATTTTCCGTGTGCAATTGCGAAGAGATTGCGCTCCTCCTGCCTTGTCCGGGATGGATCGGGCAACAGGAAAGATGCAAACCCGCATGCGATTTCATGCAAATGCGCTGCGACATGGTAGCGTAGCATGACCGTCGTAAGCGCTCGGCGACCCATTCGAAGGTGCGCATCCATGATCCGTCTGCTGTCTGTCCTTCCCCTTTTTGCCTCGGCGGCGGTACTCGCCGATGCGGCACCCGTGGCGATGCGGATGGCCGCGCCCGAGGCGCATCAGGGCGCCGCATCGGACGGCACGTTCGTCTACGCGATCGACAACGACCGCATCGGCAAATACCGCCTCTCGGACGAAAAAAAGGTGGACCAGTGGCAGGGCGAGCGCCGCCTGTTCCCCCACATGAACAGCTGCACGGTCGTTCAGACGAAGCTCTACTGCGCCGCCTCCAACTACCCGGCGGTGCCGCAGACCAGCGCGATCGAGATCTTCGACACCCGCCCGCTGCGCCATTCCGGCACCATCAGCCTCGGTTTCGGCCCGGGATCGCTGACCGTGATCGACCGGCACGACGGCAAGTGGTGGGCGGTCTTCGCGAACTACGAGGGCAAGGGTGGCGAGCCGGGGCGCGACTATCGCTACACCGTGCTGGCGCGGATGGACGAACAGTTCCGCATCGAGCAGACCTGGGCCTTCCCGGAGGAGGTTCTCGCCCGCATGGCGCCCAAGAGCTGCTCCGGCATGAGCTGGGGCGCGGACGGGCTGATCTACGTGACCGGCCACGATCGCCCCGAGCTCTACGCCTTGCGCCTGCCGGAAGCCGGCTCGCGCCTCGAACTGGTAGAGACCTTCGCCATCGCCACGCCGGGGCAGGCGATCGACTGGGATCCGAAGGCGAAGCGCCGGCTCTGGTCGATTGCCCGCGACCGCAGCGAGATGGTCGCCAGTGACATCCCCGAGGTCGCTTCGAAGCGCTGAGGTTTCTTCGCCAGTCGGACACTGGCGCGCTGCTCGTGGGACATGGGCCTCAAGCCGCGATCAATCTTCCGGTCATGATCATCCAGCCCATTCAGGAAGCCGTCGTCAGCACCTTCGACATCGAACGCCTGGCGGCGCCTTTAATGCAGGTGTGCGGCTATGACCGCGTCGACTTGCCCGATGCTCCGCCTTCCCAGTTCGCGGCATGGCATGTTCCGCAACAGTGCACGCGGATCGAGCAGGCGCTGTTCGTGCCGCAGAACACCGTATCCGGGCGCGGCGCGCTCAGGCTGGTGCGCTTCCACGGGGTGGAGCAGAAGGTCATGCGTTCCAGCCAGCGGACCTGGGACACCGGCGGCATCTTCGACGTCGATATGTTCTCGGCCGACGTCGATAAGGTCTATCGCGGGCTGCAACGCCACGGCTGGACGGCGTTCGGTGAGCCGGTGGACTACAGCGAGGCGCACTTCTCGGTCCGGCAGGTCGTGGCGATCGGCCCGGACGGATTGAACCTCGCGGTAATCCAGCGCTATTCGCCCGAAGTGCCGGGGCTCGATCCTTCGGGCAGGCTTTCGCCGGTGTTCAATTCGACGCAGATGGTGGCGGATATCGAAGGCGCCATCGCGTTCTACGTGGACGTGTTGGGCTGGCACAAGGACCTCGACTTCATGGTCGAGGGCGTGGCCGAGCCGGGTGCCGATGTGCTCGGCCTGCCGCTGCCCGCCGCGATCGGGGCGCAGCGCCGGGTGGTGATCTTCAACCCGCCGGGCCCGTCGGTAGGCGGAGTCGAGTTGATCCACAACGCCGCGATGTACGGCCGCCGCTGCGACGCCGACTGCGCGGCGCCCAATGTCGGCATCCTGTGCCTGCGCTTTGAGGTGGACGATGCCCATGCCTATGCCGCCGCGATCGCCGGCCGGGGCGGGTCACTCCATATCGAGCCAGCGGCGTTCGTGATCGCGCCTTACGGAACCGTCACGCTGTTCGCGGTCCGCTCTCCCGAAGGCGCGATCGTCGAATTCTTCAGCCACGGGGGCTGACAGTGCTGCGGCGTCATTGTGACGATTGATATTATAAATACGTTCTCTTATGCAGTTGCCCATGAAGAGGCCCGGCAAGGATACGATCTCGACGGAAGACGGGCGCTATGCGACGTCTACCCGTTCCAATGCAGGAGCGATTGCCGTGGTTCTGGTGCCTTGCGTGATTTGCGCGGTGATCTGGTGACAAGCGCCTTCATCGCCGTGGACTGGGGCACGACCAATCGCCGCGCCTATGTGATCGAGGGGGGTGAGATCGTCGCCGCCGAGCGGGACGACAAGGGCATACTCTCGGTCCCGGAGGGTGGTTTTCCTGCTGCCGTCGCGGACTTGCGCGCACGGCACGGCGGGTTGCCGATGCTGCTGGCGGGCATGGTCGGCTCCAACCGTGGCTGGCATGACGCGGGCTACGTCGCCGCGCCTGCCGGAATCGCCGAGCTTGCGGCGGGGCTTGTCTCGCCGGTCGAGGGCGTCGCCATAGTCCCCGGCGTCTGCCGCGACAGGAATGGCCGACAGGACGTGATGCGCGGCGAGGAAGTTCAGCTTCTCGGCGCCGTTGCGGCAGGGCTGGCGCCTGCCGAGGCTCTGCTGTGCCAGCCCGGAACCCACGCCAAATGGGCGGTCATGCGGGGCGGCGCGCTGGCCGACTTCACCACCGCCATGACGGGCGAGATGTTCGCCATGCTCAAGGCCCATTCGCTGATCGGCAGCGAGATGACCGGAGAAGTCGATGCCGACGCGGAGTTCCGCAAGGGCGTCGAGGCCAGCGCCGACGGTGACCTGCTCGCTGCGCTGTTCGGCGTGCGCGCGGCCTCGGTACTGGGTGCGCAGGCTCCCGGCACGGCGGCGGCCTATGTCAGCGGCCTGCTGCTCGGCACCGACTGCCGCGCCCGGATCAAGCCGGGGGAGACCGTCTACCTCCTCGCGGATGGGCTGCTCGCGCGGCTCTATTCCGCCGCCATTTCAATCGCCGGGGGAGAGGCAGTCGTCGTCGACAGTCACGCTGCCTTCATCGCCGGCATCACCCGCATCCGGGATATGACTCCATGATCGACCTTGCCACCGCGCTTGCGCAGCTTCCCCTCGTCGCGATCCTGCGCGGCATTCGCTCCGACGAAATCGAGGCCGCCGCCGACGTTCTGGTCGAGGCGGGCTTCCGCCTGATCGAAGTGCCGCTCAATTCGCCCGATCCGCTCGTCACCATCGAGAAGCTGGCGCGGCGCGTCGGCGACCGGGCGATCGTCGGCGCGGGCACGGTGCTGACGGTCGGGCAGGTCGCCGAGGTGCAGGACGCGGGCGGCGCGATGATCGTCTCGCCCAATACCGACGTCGCCGTGATCGCCGAGAGCGCCCGTCGCGGCCTCGTCTCGCTGCCGGGCTACTTCACGCCGAGCGAGGCGTTCGCGGCGCTCGCGGCGGGGGCAAGCGGCCTCAAGCTGTTTCCGGCCGAGGCCGCCAGCCCCGCGGTGGTCAAGGCCCAGCGTGCCGTGCTCCCCAAGGACGTGCCGCTGCTGGCGGTGGGCGGCATCTCGCCGACCAATATGGAGCCCTGGCGCCAGGCGGGCGCGGACGGCTTCGGCCTTGGCTCGGCGCTCTACAAGGTTGGCATGAGCACCGCCGAGATCGCCGCGAACGCCCGGGCCTTCGCACGGGCGTGGGCGGAGATGGAGAGCCGCGCGTAATCCGGGGTCAGGCCGTCTCCAACAGCGGCGCGCGCCGGTAGAACGCGAGGTCCTGCATTTCGTAGGCCGCCGGGGTGTCCGCCGTGCGCGCGTCGTGGAGCCGTTTCCAGTGCGCGAAGAGGCCCATGATGTGCGGCGGGTCGCCGTGGATCTCGGTGAAGCCGCCGTTCAGCGCACGGGTATCGAAGTAGGCCGCGTTGACCTCGTCCGCCCATAGTTCGGTGGCCAGCGGATAGCCCATGTCGATCCAGCGCTGCCGCTCGCCCGCGAAGTCCGAGACCAGGTAGGCGATGTGGTGGAAGCCTTCCTCGCCTTTCGCGAACATGTCGCGGTAGATCGAGGGCTTGTCGTCGTGCTGCTCGATGAACTGGATCATCATGTCGCCGAGATAGCCGAAGGCATAGGAAACGTCCGCTTCCTCGGTGGTGCCGCGATAAGTGAACTCGTCGCAGTGGTGGTGGCGGACCATGCAGAACGGCCCGGCGCCGAAGGCGTCGGACCACTTCTGCGCGGCCTCGTCGATGCTGTTCACGAACCAGGCTTGCTGGAACAATGCGCGCTTCATGGCCTCTCCTCTTTCCCGTGGTGCCGTAGACCGGCAACCACAGGGTCGAGGAGTCCCCGCCCGGCCGCAACCGGGCAAAAGGGGAGGTCGGGCCAGAACTAGAACAGACCCGGCACCTCGCGCTGCGGGGTGCTGGGCCGCGCCGGGGCGAGGATGTCCCGCTTTTCGGACGTGTCCGGCGTCACCGCCATGCGTGCCATGCTCTGGCCGATGATCGGTGTGCAGCTCTGGCCGGACAGGAACTGTAGCGCCACGCGGGTCGAATCCTCGCGCGGGTCGCCCATGTCGTAGCTGATGTCGTCGTTGCTGGTGCAGGTGCTCTTCATGCGGTCGGCCAGACCGTTGAAATAGTCGCCTTCGCCCGCGCTGTTCTGCGTCTTGAGCGCCACGATGCGCAGGCGGTCGTCGCATGAGGGCCGGTCGATCGCGATCTGTCCCACCGGCTTGCCGTAGGTATTCGCGCCGATCAGCGCCACGTCGGCATTGAGGTAGGGAAGGAAGCTGTTGATCACCAGCTCACTCGCCGAGGCGGTGCCGCCCGAGGTGATGAAGGCGATCTTCGTCGGCGCGACCGATTCGGCCTGCGCCGCGAAGTAGGCCGTGGTGTTTTCGGCGGACTTTTCCGGCCGGAAGACGGTGTGGGAGAAGACGTCCGACGCGGTGCGGTTGGCGCCCATCAGGTTGCTCATCAGCTCGGCCACGGAGATCAGCCCGCCGCCGTTGTAGCGCAAGTCCACCACCAGCTGCGTCACGCCCGCCGCACGGAAGGCGGCGAAAGCGGTGCGCATCTGCGGCTCGGCGGTGGAGATGAAGGTGCGCAAGTTGAGATAGCCGACCTTGCGCCCGCCCTGGTCGATGACCTTGTAGCCGTAAGTGCTGGACACCGGCTGCAGCGCGAAGTCGCGCTTGGCGACGGTGATGTTGCGCGTTCCGCTGGCGTCGCTGATCTGGAGCACGCGGGTAACGCCCGCCTCGTCCGGGCCGAGCGCATCGGCGACCGCGTTGACGCCGCCTGCCACCCAAAGCGACTGCACGGTCTGCAGGTTGCCCGAACTGGTGCCGATGGCGAGGATTTCGGTGCCGCGCCGCATCCCGGCAGTCGCCCCCGGACCGGTTTCGAACGCCTCGATCACGAACAGGCGGCGGGCGGCGGAATTGACGCCCAGGCGGACGCCGAGCCCGGCCGAGGAGCCCTGCTCGTAATAGGCGTTCTCTTCCGCGATCGAGGTGCGATAGGTGAAGAAGCGGTCCCGGTTCTGGGCGCGGGCATTGGCGGTCAGCGAATCGATGTAGTCGTCGAGCGTGGTGTAGGCTGCGGGATTGGCATTCGCGGGCAGGGTCTCGGGGAAGAGATACCATTCGCGCAGCTGCGCTTCCGCCCAGTCCTGCCGTTCGCGCAGCGAGCACCCGGCCACCGGCGTGGGTGTCGAAGTGGGGGCAGGGGTCGGCGTTGGCGTCGGCGTGGAACCGCCTTCGCTCCCGCCGCTTCCGCCGCCGCCACATGAAGTCACCAGCAGAGCCAGCACGCACGCGCATGCCGTCCACGTCTTGTTCGATCGCACCAGTAGTCCCCCGTTCGAAGAGCGTGGCAGTCGCAACCACGCCCTAAGCCATTGTAGAGGCGGTATTACACAAGTGCGTCTTTGGTCAGGTTAAATATTTGTCACGGGATTGTTTTTTGGAGAATTACGGCATGAAGAACCCGCCGTTGACGTCCAGCACCGTCCCCGTGACGAAGGCGGCACGCTCGGAGATCAGGTACTCCACGCCCGCGACGATGTCGTCGGTCTCGCCCAGACGGCCGACGGGGATGTCGTCGGTGTATGTGCCCTTGTCGCCGAAGCCTTCGCTTTGCGGGGTGACGATGCGGCCCGGCGCGATGCAGTTTGCGGTGATGCCGTGGGCGCCGACCTGCCCGGCGAGTACGCGGGTAAAGCCGATCACGCCTGCCTTGGTCGCGCCGTAGTGCGCGCCCGACAGGCGCGAGCGCATGCGGCCGCCTTGCGAGGAGAAGTTGACGATACGGCCCCATCCGCGCGGCTTCATCACCGGCAGCACGGCCCGGCACATCAGGAAAGTGCCGGTGAGATTGACCGCGATCACGCGGTGCCATTCGTCGATATCGGTCTCCTCGACAGGCAGCGAGCGGCCGCCGTGACTGGGACTGATCCCGGCATTGTTGACCAACACGTCGACATGGCCCCACTCGGCGGCGATGCGCCCCACGCAGTCCTCGACGCTGGCCGGGTCGGCCACGTCGCAGCGCAGGGCGAGGCTGCCGGGCAGGGCATCGGCGACGGCATCGAGGCCCTTGACGTCGAGCAGCGCCAGCCGGTGCCCCGTTTGCGCCAGCCTCTCGGCGACGGCGCGGCCTATGCCTTGCGCGGCGCCGGTGACAACGGCGACCCTGGCTTCATTCATGTCATGCTCTCCCGGGAAAATCGCGGGCCTGACCCGCGTGATAGTGGCGATGCTGCACTGCAAGGGCTTGCGCCGGGGGCAGCAAGATGGTCATGATCGGCGCGGCGGGCCATGGGGCCTTGCCGAAGCAGCGCGGCCGGGACAGGAGGGTAACGCCATGCACGACACCATCCGATCCGATCCCAATGACACCGCAGCCAGCGAGACCGGAACTGCGCCGGAGCGCGGGCGTCGCCGCCACGTCACTTCCGCCGCGACGCGGATCAAGATCATCGAGGCCGCCGAGAAGCTCTTCGCCGATCGCGGGATCGACGGCGTCGCCCTGCGCGAGATCGCGGCGGCGGCAGGGCAGGGCAACAATACCGCCGTCCAGTACCACTTCGGCACCAAGGAAGCGCTGGTCTACGCGATCTTCGACTACCGCATCGAGATGTTCGAGCCGCTGCGCGCCGCCATGCTCGACCGCGCCGAGGAAGCGGGGCTGCTCGGCGATGCGCGCACGCTGCTGGAGATCATGTGCCTGCCGCACCTGACGATCAGCGACGAGAACGGGCGGCATCCGTACTCCGCCTTCCTCGCCCAGTACCTCACCCGCACCCGTGCGGAAGGCATTCCGCACCCTTACGACGATCCTGAGGTTCCTGTGCCCGCGCTGCGCCGGGTGCGCCGGCTGATCGTCGAGCGCGTGAACTACGTGCCGCCGGTGGAGCTGCGTTTGCGCGTGGGGCTGTGCAAGCTGATGTTCCTCAACATGCTGATGCGGCGGGACAGCGGCTTTCCGCACTTCGATCAGGGCATCACGCTCGATGCGCTGGTGGACGATACCATGGTGCAGATGACCGTCGCGCTGACCGCGCCTTACAACCATCGTCATGCGCCGCTGTTCGCCGACATGATCAAGGCCGACTGACCTTCACGTTCGTCCGTTGAGCCCGCCTCCTCATGTCCGTCATTGCGAGCGCAGCGAAGCAATCCAGGGCGGTGTAAAGCTGCCCTGGATTGCTTCGCTGCGCTCGCAATGAGGATGAAAGGTGACGTGCTGCCAAGGAGGTTTGAAGCCATCCGGTCTTACGCCGCCTCGTCCAGCATCCGGCGATACGTGGGCAGGGCGCGGGCGATGAACACCGTCGATGCTGCCGCCGCGACGGCGCAGGTGATGGCGAGGGAGTCGCCCACGCGGCCCTCGTCGCCGAAGACATGGTCGGTGATGAGCGCGACGAACGTAGGTGCCAGCGCCAGCCCGGCCACGCTGACGACGAAGACGTAGATGGACGAGGCGATGCCGCGCATCCGGTTGGGCGTCACCAGCTGCAGCGCGGAGGACGAAAGCGCCTGAGGCAAGCTGTAGAGCACGCTCGCCGCCGTCGCGATGGCAAAGGCGGTCCAGTAATCGGTGGCGGCCATGAGCGCGAGGCTGAGCGGCACCATCGCGACCGAGGCGCCCAGCGCGACCAGAAGCAGGTTGTCGCGCCGTCCCATGCGCTCCACCGCGCGGGCCACCCAGGGGCTGACCAGCACGCTGAGCGATCCGGTGATGAGCACGGCAATGCCGTACTGCACACCCACTTGCGCGGCGGAGACGCCGAACTTGCGGATCAGCACAGTCGGCATCCACGCGGGGAAGGCGTAGAGCGGGATGATGAACAGCGGCATGCCCAGGTAGAAATTGCCGTAGAACCCGCGCCAGCGCCGGAACGTCGCCCAGATTTCTGCCGACGACATCGTCTGTACCTCGGCGTTTGCGGTAGCGGCGCGGCGGGCGGGTTCCTTCACGAAGACCAGCAGCAGCGCGATCAGCACGCCGGGCAGGCCCGCGCAGAAGAACACCAACTGCCACGGCTTCATCGCGCCCAGTAGCGGCACCGCAGACAAGTCCCAGCCTTCCGCGCCCTGCAGCAGCAATCCGCCAAAGATCAGCGCGAGGCCTCCGCCGAGGTATGGCCCCATCATGTAGACGCTGAAGGCGCGCGGGATAAGGCGCGGCGGGAAGGCGTCGGCGATGATCGACCATGCGGCCGGGGTCAGGCAGGCTTCCGCCCCGCCGACGCCGAAGCGCGCCAGGAACAGCTGCCAGTAGCTGCGCGCGAGGCCGCAGGCGCTGGTGCCGATACTCCACAAGGCGATGCCGAACATCAGCACGCCCTTGCGACTGCCGACATCGGCGATGCGTCCGAACACCGGGCTCATGACGACGTAGGCTGCAGTGAACGCAAGGCCCTGCAGCAGGCTGAGGCGGGTATCGTCGAGCCCGAACTCGGCCTTGATCGGGCCGACCAGCAGGTTGAGAACCTGCCGGTCGATGAAACTGGCGGTGTAGGCCAGGGTGAGGACGAAGATCAGATACCAGCCCGCCCGCGATCCCCCCTGCGGTTCGGGGGCGGCCTCCGGGTAATCGGCGCCGGCTTCGCGGATGGGCGTCACGACCGTCACTTTGCGAGGCCGGCCGGGTCGATCTTGCGTTCCGGCGTGAAGCCGCGCAGCAGTTCGAATTTCTGGACCTTGGTGGCGCTCATCGGCCAGCTTTCGACGAACCGGACGTAGCGCGGGATCTTGTAGCTGGCGATCCGGCCTGCGCAGTGGCGCGCGACGTCCTCTTCGCTCAAGGCTTCGCCGGGGTTGAGTTCGATGAAGGCGGCGGCGACTTCCATCAACCGTTCGTCCGGCACGCCGACGACTTGCGCCATGCGGATCGCCGGGTGCGTAGCGAGGAAGCTCTCCAGTTCGACGGCGGCCACGTTCTCGCCGCCGATCTTGAGCATGTCCTTGAGGCGCCCTTCGTAGACCACGCGCCCCATCGCGCCGATCCGGCCAAGGTCGCCGGTATGGAGCCAGCCCCCGGCATCAACGGCGGCGGCGGTGGCCTCGGCATCGTCGAAGTAGCCCGCGAAGACGCCGAAGCCGCGCATGCGGATCTCTCCGGGCTCACCGTCGGGGACGATCCGGTCGTCCGCGCCGAAGATCGCCAGTTCCATCCCCTCGCAGATCGGGCCGGAGGTTTCGAACAGGACGTCGTCGGGGTCGTCGATCTCGCTGTAGCAGGGCACGCCGGTGCCTTCGGTCAGGCCGTAGCTGTTGACGTACTTCGCGCCCGGAAACAGAGTTCCGTAGCGGCGCATGAGGTCGACCGGGCCGACCACGTGGTTGATCCGCAGGTCCGACTGGTCGTAGCGGTCGAACTGCGGATGCGTCACCAGCGCCGAGATGATCGTCGGGAAACCCGCGTACTGCACGGTCGGCCGCCGCTCGATCAGCAGGTCCATCGCCTCGTCGGCGGAGAAGTGCCCCATGCCGATGAAGCAGGCGCCCGTCGCCCGGCACCCGGCCATCGGCAGGATCGTCGACATGTGGAACAGCGGCAGCGGGTCCCAGACCCGGTCCTGCTCCGTCAGCCGGAAACGCCCCGCCATCGCGGTGCCCATCCGGCTGAGCGACCCGTGCGTGAGCATGCAGGCCTTGGGGCGCGAGGTGGTGCCCGAACTGAAGATGATGAGGCCCACGTCGTCAGGCTCGACCGCCGCCGCCCGCTCCATCACGGCGTCGGCGCCGACGCCCTCGGCGGCGGCTTCCAGCATGGCGAGGCCGGGCCAGTTGCCGGGGCGCTCGTCACCCAGTTCGATCACGCCGCGCAGCGCCGGTGCGGCTGCGACCGACAGTTCGCCCCCGCTCCATCCGGCCAGCTCGGGAAAGACCTCCCCCAGCATCGGCCGGTAGTCGCAGTGCCGCCAGGCATGGCCGCCCACGAACAGCAGGCTGATCTGCGACTTGGGGATGACGTAGGCGAGGTCGTCCGCCCGATACCGCGCATTGAGCAGAACCGCGCAGCCGCCCACCATCTCGATCGCATAGTACAGGACCACGTAGTCCCAGCAGTTGGGCGCCAGCACGCCGACATGGTCCCCCGGCTTCACCCCCAGCCCTACCAACGACCGCGCCCGCTCGACGACTTGCGCGAAGAGTTCGGCATAAGTCGCCTCCCGCCCGTCGTAGACGAGCGCGGGACGGTCGGCGAACCGGTCGGCGGCACGGGCAAGTGTGCCGCCGACCGTCAGCGCCTGCAGCGCCGAAGAACCGTGAAGATCGAGAAGGTCGGGTTGGGGCAAGGCTGTCTCCGTGATTATGATCGGCCGCCGCTCAGGGCATGCGCCAGGTCAGCTGCAGCGCGATCGTGCGCGGCATGGCGCCGAACCCGGCCTGGTCGGCGATGCGGTTGGCGTTGGTCCCGGTGCCGAGCCCCGAGCCGGAGGCGTCGGTGACGCCGGTGACGACGAAGCGGTTGGTCAGGTTCTTGCCCAGCAGCGCCAGTTCCCAACGCTCGTCGGCGGTGCGGATGTGGATCTGCGCGTCGAGGTTGATGTACGATCCCTGGCGCGACAGCGGCGAGCCGAAGGCCGAGGTCAGATAGCTGGAGCTGTAGCGGCTATCGACCCCAAACCCGGCGGTCAGCCCGTCGCTGATGTCGGTGTCGTACTTCATCCCCAGCGTCGCGGTCCAGCGCGGCGCGGCGAAAGTGGACACGCCGTCGAGGTTCTGGCCCGGCGTGCCCGGCCGCGACGGAGTCGTGCCGGTCGCGGGCACCGGCGGCACCAGCAGGCCGGGCGTGCAGCCGTTCGCCAGCGACTGGCCGCCGTAGCACGGCGCGATGCCGTCCCCGTAATTCGCCTTGTTGTAGTTGATCGATCCGTTCAGCCCGAACCCGCGAAGACCGCGCGGCGCATAGTCGAACTCCACCTCGACGCCGCGCGTGCGTGCCGAACCGGCGTTGACCGAGTTGTAGCTGAGCGCCGCCGAGTCCAGATAGGTCACCTGAAGGTCGGTGTACTTGAAGGTATAGAGGCTGACGTTGAAGCGCAGCTGGCGGTCGAACAGCATCGTCTTGATGCCTGCCTCGAAGCCCTTGCCCTTCTCCGGATCGAAGGTGAAGAAGTCCGCCTCGGTGCGCGGCGTCAGGATCGAGCTGTTGGAGAAGCCGCCCGACTTGTAGGCCGTCTTGAAGGCACCGTAGACGTTGATGTCCGGCGTCACCTTCCACGCTACCGTCGCTTCGGGCGACCAGTTGGTGAACGTCTGGTTGGCCGCGAGGCGCCGGGTCACGTCGTAGTTGACGCCCGCGAAGCGCGGATTGGCGTAAGGCTGGAAGAACGTGCTGTCCTTGGTCTCGTGGATGTAGCGCACGCCGCCGGTCACCTCGATCTCGGGGATGACCTTCCAGATCAGCTGGCCGTAGCCCGACAGGGTTTCGCCGTCGGTCGTCGATTCCTTGGCATACTGGACGTAGCGATAGCCCTCGGGCGCGGCGCTGTTCTCGGCATTGGCGTTGATGACGACCTGGTCGAAGGTGCGCTTCGTGTTCTGGTAATAGCCACCGACGAGGAAGTTGAGCGGGCCGTCGAACTGCGAAAGCACGCGCAATTCCTGGCTGAACGCCTTCCACCGGCTGACTTCGCCGCCCCAGATGTTGACCGTGGGCGACGACTGGTAATCGATGTCCGCGGTCCAGTGGTTGCGGTTGAAATTGTAGTTGGTGACCGAGGTTACCGCGAGGTCGCCTAGCTGGTAGTCGATGTTGCCGGTGACGCCCCACGAACGGTAGTCGTTGAAGTTGTGGTCCTTCACCAGCGCGGTCTGGTCCGCGATGTCCTTGGGCAGATCGTTCATGCGGTTGTAGAAGCCGGGCGTGCAGGCGACGCCGGGCGTCGTCGTGCTGGTGCCGCCGTCGCAGGCGAACACGTTGTAGTTCCACGCGCCGCCGTAAGTCCTGTTCCAGCCGTAGTTGGCCTTGACCGTGGCGGTCAGGTCATCGGTGGGCTCCCAGCGCAGGGTGCCGCGGACCAGGATGTCGCGCTCGCGCGGGCCGGCCTTGCTGGGCAGGGCGGTGTGCGCGGTGTTGGGGGCCACCGTGGTTGCGGTCGGCGTGTCGCGGGTGTTGTAGGTGATCGGCCCGGCGCGGTTGTCGAACAGCGATCCGAAGTCCTTCGATCCGCGTACGGCAAGGCGGAAGCCCGCCGTATCGCCGATCGGGCCGGAGACGAAGCCTTCGGCGTAGACCTTCTGCGCGTTGAATTCGTAGCCGGTGCGCATCTGCGCCGTGAAGTGGTCGGTCGGGTTGGCGGTGGTGATCGAGATCACGCCTGCCGTCGCGTTCTTGCCGAAGAACAGCGATTGGGGGCCTTTGAGGATTTCCATCGAGGCGAGGTCGAAGAACCCCTCGTTGATGGTGCGGCCCTGGCCGTAGTAGACGCCGTCGACGATGACCGCGACCGACTGCTCGACGCCGATCGACAGCGAGTTGGAGCCGATGCCGCGCAAGGTCAGCTGCGCGCCGGAGCCCGAGACATTGCGCCCGATCACCAGCTGCGGCGTGGCGGCGGCGATGCGTTCCAGGCTGGTGAGGTCGCGGCGCGCGATATCCTGCGCCGAGATGACGGTGACGGCCACCGGCACCTCCTGCGCCGATTCCGCACGGCGGCGGGCGGTGACGACGATATCGTTCATCGCGGCGGGCGCGGTCTCGCTCTGAGGCGCTGAAGCATCCTGTGCGGCGTTTTGGGCGGTATCCTGCGCTAGCGCGGTCTGTGCCCCGCCGGTGATGCACAGCAGTGCGGTGCCCGCCAGCAAGGCGCCACGGCACGACTTTTGGTTCATCGATTCGATCATTTCAGGTTCCCCTCGACCATGCTTGTTTTCGCGTTTGCGCGTGGTTCGAGCCGCAGTTGTATCGTTAAATTTGGTGCGACGGACTTAACTTATCGTGGTTTTAAATTAAGGCAACTGCCTTTTTAAATCACGCGAATTTTGCAGCAGATGCGGGTTTTGGTGCCTGCGATAGAGGCTGTCCAAGCGCGGCTTACGTGCTCGCGGGATGCCACTAGGGCGGCGTTAGGGTATCGCTAGGTGCCGTTAAGTACCGTTTGGGTGCCTCTCCTCAGCCGCCGTCATTACGAGCGTAGCGAAGCCATCCAGGGCCGTTTGCACCGCTCCGGATGGCTTCGCGACGCTCGCAACGGCGAGGTGGTTTTTCCGGTCAGGTCGTGTGTTGGGCCGAGCGTTGCCGCGCCCATTCGCGTGCCTCGTCGCTCGCCACCCACCGCACCGCATTGCTGACCAGTTGCCGGTAATGCGGGTTCTCGTAAGTCTGCGCGCTGTCCCCGGGCTGGATATAGACGAGCGGCGAATTTCCCGCCGGCTTTGCCCATGCCAGCAGCGGATTGAGCGGCGCGGGACGCCACGGTTCCCCTTCGCCGTCACCAAGCCGCTGGACGGCGCGGCGCGCCGAATGAAACCGCTCGGGCGCCACTTCGTCGTCGAGGTAGAGCAGGGGGTGGATCGCCGGATCGTTGAAGACCTGCTGGAGGTACAACTCGTCGACAAGATCGATCCGCCCCGACAATCCGGCCGTGACCGGGTGCTTCGGATCGGCGATCCTCGCGGCATAGGCCACGTCGCCGAGGTAGCCGGAATCGGCACGCGGCGCGCCGTCGATCACGGCATCGCGATAGAGGAACTGCCCCCCGATCGCCTCGGCATAGCGCGGCCAGGCGGGCCACCCGGCAATGGCGTGATGGAGCACGACCATGCCTTTGCCTTCGGCCATAAGTTCCTCGAAACCCTGTGTAAAATGCGCAGGGGGTGCGATGAATCCGGGCCGCTCTGCCGCTGGGGCGCGAAAGTCCAGACCCGGCATGTCGTAGAACAACAGCGCGTCGTAGCGCCGCATCTGCTCGGGATTGAGCAGTACGGCGGCGGCGGGCTGGTCCACGAAAGTCGGCTCGCAGCCGATGGCGCGCAGCATCGCCTCCAGGCCATCGCGCGAGAAGGCATGGCCCTTCACGACGACGAACAGTTCGATGCGGTCTTGCTTGCGGGTCATCGGCGCGCGCGGAACCGGATCGGCAGTTCGCGCAAGGGCAGCGTCAGGAAGTTGGCGCGGTGGATCGGCTCGGTCAGCGGGCGCGCCAGTTCGATGTCGCCCAGCCGTTCGAGGATGGCGGTGATGCCGATGGCGATCTCCTGCCGCGCCAGCACGGCGCCGACGCAGAAGTGCGTGCCCGCGCCGAACGCCAGGTGGGTGCCGGCGTTGCTGCGCTCCATGTCGAACATGTGCGGGCAGGCGAACTTGGCGGCATCGCGGTTGGCGGCGCCGTAGCGGACGATCACCACCGAGTCCTTCGGGATCACCGTGCCGCTCAGTTCCACGTCGCGCGTGGTGCGGCGGCGCAGGCCCTGCGTGGGGCTCTCGAAGCGGATGACTTCCTCGACGAAGTTCTTGATCCGCTTGGGATCTTCGCGCAGCCGCGCCATCTGGTCGGGGTGGTTGAGCAATTGCATCATGGCGTGCCCGATGGCGGTCATCGTCGATTCGAAACCGCCGCCGATGAGCTGGCTCATCACGCTCTGCAGCTCCGCCATCGACAACGGTTCCTCGGTATCCGCATGGGCGGTGGCGAGCGCGGAAATCCAGTCCCCCGTCGGCCGCGCCCGGCGCTCCTCGAACAGCGCGGCAAGGTGGTGCTGCGCCTCCAGTTCGATGTCGGCGTTGCGCAGCAATTGCTCCTCGCTCATCACGTAGGATGCCGGGGCGAGCATGGCATCGGCCCACTTCTTGAACGTCGTGACCTGATCGGAAGGCAGGCCCATCTCCTCGGCGAGAATCGTGCCGGGCAGCAACATCGCGTATTCGCTGATGAATTCGCACTCACCACGCGCCGCGAAGGTGTCGATCAGGCCATGCGCGACCTCCTCGATGTGCGGCGTCATCTCCCGCACGCGCCCGACGGTGAACACACGGTCCACCAGCTTGCGGTAGCGCCCATGGTCCGGCGCATCGGTGCGTTGCAGGGTGGAAATATGCGGCCAGCCCTTGCTCTCCATATAGGCGCGCAGCCTTTCGGCATTCTCCGGTCCTTGCAACGAAGCGCGGTCCACCTTGTTGGAAAACGTCACCGGATCGGTCAGCACGGCCCGCAGATCGGCATAGCGCGAGACGATATAGAACCCCGTCTCCGGCATCCGGTAGATCCCCGGCGCGTCCTGCATCGCCTCGTACATCGCAAAGGGATCGCTCTGCGTCATCGGATCAAGCAGGCTGAATCCCTCAAGCCGCTCCGCCGCGCCAAGATCGGCCATCAGAATCTCTCCAAATTATCGTTTTTGCGATATTAGATCATATGCCTTAAAAATAAAGAGCAAATGATCCGGGTGCCTTCACGGTTCTCCCTTGGCTTTCGCTGAACTGGCGCGGCCGTTGATGTAGGCGCGGATCGCTTCCGCATCCGTAGGCGTCAGGTACTGGCGGAACGAGACCATGCCCTGATCCGCGAGCACACCGTCGATCACGACCTGGCGGAACACGCCCGCATCGGCGATGGCGCCGGACCGTCGCAAGTCGGGAAGCACGCCCGAGGACAGCCCTTCCGAGCCGTGACATACCGCGCAAGTGCTGCCGAACAGGCTCGCCCCGCTAGCCACCTGCTGCGGCGCGAAGCGTTCGGCTGAAGGGGCGAAGGGCGCAGGAGGCGCCTTGTCTCGGGCAGGCAGGCGGGCATTGCCATCGATCCGGAAAGCGAGGATGCGTCCCGGAAGGCGCTGCTGAGGCGCCGCGTAGCTCGGCATGGCAAGGTTGTAGGCACCCCCCTTGCCGGACATGACGGCGACATACTGCCTGCCGTTGACCGCGTAGGACACCGGCCCCGCCATGATCGGTTGCTGCGCGTCGAACTGCCACCGCTGCTCGCCGCTCCGTGCGTCGTAGGCGTGGAACAGGCCCTCGGCGTCGCCCTGGAACACGAGGTCGCCGCCCGTCGCCAGCACGCCGCCGTTCCATGGCCCCTTGTAAGGCACACGCCACATTTCCTTGCGTGCAACCGGGTCCCAGGCGATCAGGCGGCCCTCGAAGGACTGAAGCATCGCCTCGATCGCGGCCTTTTCCTGCGGCAGCTTGCCTGGTTCCGCGAGGCCCATGTTGAGCAGGCCGGGGCGATACTTGAACGCGCCGTCAGGAGTGTAGATCGAGGGAATCTGCTGCGCCGGAATGTAGACGAGACCTGTCCTGGGCGAGAACGCCATCGGATGCCAGTTGTGCGCCCCCCATGGCCCTGAGGTGGCGATGAAGCTGCCGGATTTGTCATATCGGGCCTTGGGATCGATCACCGGACGGCCGGTCTTCAGGTCCACGCGATCGGCCCAGTTCACCGGCACGAACTTGTCGGCGGAGAGCGGCTTTCCGGTCTCTCGGTCGATCACGTAGAAGAAGCCGTTCTTCGGAGCGTGGAGGATCACCTTGCGCGCGCGACCGCCGATGGTGAGGTCTGCGAGCGTCATCTGCTGGGTGGAAGTGAAGTCCCATTGATCCCCCGGCGTCTCCTGATAGTGCCAGAGGTAGCGCCCGGTATCGGGATCGAGGGCTAGGATGGAGCCGATGAACAGGTTGTCGCCCTTGCCGGCGGAGCGGATGCCCCGGTTCCACGGCCCGCCATTGCCGACCCCGACGTAAAGGCGGTTCATCTTCTCGTCGTAGACGATCGAGTCCCAAGCCGTACCGCCGCCGCCGATCTTCCACCAATCTCCCGCCCAGGTCGGCAGGGCGAGGCGTTCGAGCGCGTCGTCGGAGGCAGCGCCGTCCTTCTCGCCCGGCTTGCCCGGCACGGTGTAGAAACGCCACGCGAGGCGGCCGGTCTTCTCGTCGTAGGCGGAGATATAGCCGCGCATGCCCTGGTCCGCGCCGCCGAAGCCGATGAAGACCTTGCCGCGCGCCACGCGCGGCGCCCCGGAGATCGCCATGGGCTTCTTCGGATCGGTCGTCTGCACGCGCCAGAGCTGCCTGCCGGTCTTCGCGTCGAGCGCGATCAGGCGGCCGTCGACGGTGCCGAAGAACAGGCGCCCGTCGCTATATGCAGCGCCGCGATTGACCACGTCGCAGCAGGCGTGGATCGCAGTGGTGCCGGGGACTTTTGGGTCGAACTCCCAAAGCTGCCTGCCCGTTTCGGCATCAAGGGCAACCACCTTGCTCCATGCCGTCGTCGCATACATCACGCCGTCGACCACCAGCGGAGTGCCTTCCTGCCCCCGGAAGGTGTCGAGGTCGGCGTACCACGCAAGGCCGAGCTTGCCCGCATTCACTCCGTCGATCTGGGCCAGGGGAGAAAAGCGCGTTTCGTCATACGTGCGCCCGTGGCTCAGCCAGTTGGCGTCCTCAGCCTTGGAGGCGGCCGCCGGCAGGCGCGCGTCGCTCTTGTTCACGTCCTCGCGCTCGGCCCGGCAGGATGCCAACGCGAGGGCACACAAGACCAGTGCGCCGACGTTGCGGCGCGATGCTGCGATCCCGATCGTCACGTTCAACCCTTGAGATAGACGAAGACCGACTTCGCTTCCTGATAGGCACGGATGCCGTCTTCGGCGTTCTCGCGGCCCCAGCCGGATTCCTTGTAGCCGCCGAATGGCATCGCCGGGTGCATCATGCCGTAGCCGTTGATCCACACGTTGCCTGCCTGCAGCCGCGCGGCAGTGAGGTGAGCCTTGTTGACGTCCGTGGTGTAGATACCGGCACCGAGGCCGTAACGGGTGTCGTTCGCGGCGCGCACCAGATCGTCGATGTCGTCCACCGGCGTCGCGACAAGGACCGGGCCGAAGATCTCCTCGCGCACGATGCGCATATCGGCATTGACGTTGGCGAACACGGTGGGCTCGATGTAGTAGCCCTGGCTGTCCACCGCGCTGCCGCCGGTGACGACTTCGGCGCCTTCCTGAACGCCGGTCTCCAGATAGCGCGAGACCTTGTCGCGCTGGCCTTCGGAGATCAGCGGGCCGATGGCGTTGGCGGGGTCGAAGCCGTGACCGATCCTGAGGCCCTTGGCGAAATCGGAAATGCCTGCGACGACCTTGTCATAGGACTTCTTCTGCACGAACAGGCGCGATCCCGCGAAGCAAACCTGCCCGGTATTGGCGAAGATGCCCATCGCGGCGCCGGGGATGGTCACTTCGGGATCGGCGTCGTCGAAAACGATGACCGGCGACTTGCCGCCCAGCTCCAGCGTCACGCGCTTGAGCGTCTCGGCAGCGGACTGGACGATCTTCTTGCCGGTCGCGGTCGAGCCGGTGAAGCTGATCTTGTCGACCTCCGGATGATCCACCAGAGCTTGCCCGGCGGTGGCGCCGAAACCCGGGACGATGTTGACCACACCTGCCGGAATGCCCGCTTCGACCATGAGGTTGGCGGCATAAAGCGCGGACAGCGGGGTCAGTTCGGCGGGCTTGACCACGACCGAGCAACCCGCCGCCAGCGCGGGCGAGAGCTTGATCATCATCACCCCGA
Organism: Novosphingobium sp. HR1a; assembly: GCF_015594425.1. NCBI lineage: Bacteria > Pseudomonadati > Pseudomonadota > Alphaproteobacteria > Sphingomonadales > Sphingomonadaceae > Novosphingobium > Novosphingobium sp. HR1a. The sequence continues at coordinate 95,601 of NZ_JABXWS010000092.1, read as the reverse complement.
TCGGCCCGTTCCACGGGATGATCGTGCCCACCACGCCCACCGGCTCGACGCTGGTGTAGGCGTGCATTTTCAGCGTGTCGCTGGCGATCGCAGGGGAGGCGTTTCGGCCTCCCAGCTTGGTGATCATTCCCGCGTAGTACTTGAGGCCCTGAACCACGCTGCCGACCATCCATTCGGCGAAGGCGATGGGCATGCCGTTGTCGATCACCTCGATCTCGGCGATGGTGCGTGCATCCCGCTCGAACAGTTCGGCGAGCTTCCACATAATGTTGGCGCGCTTTTCGGGCGGCAGTCCGTGCCAGCGGCGTTCGTCGAAGGCGCGGCGCGCGGCCTGCACGGCGCGGTCGATGTCCTGCGCCTCACCTTCCGCCACATGGGCGACGACCTCGCCCGTTGCCGGGTTGCGCACTTCGAAGGTCTTGCCGGAAGCGGCGTCATGCCACTCGTTGTCGATGAACAGGCGGTGCTGCCCGCGCACATGGGCAAGGACGGTTTCGTTGGGGTCGTGGAGTGCCATGACTGTTCTCCCGTAAGTCTTTGGGTTTAAAAGCGGACCGTGCCCTGCAGCAGCACTTCACGCGGGCGGCCGATACTGACCCACACGGCGTCCGGCGTGCCGAAGGGCTTCTCGGCGCCCGCGACGCCGTAGTATTTGTCGGTCAGGTTGCGGCCGATGAGCGCCAGTTCCCAGCTGTCGTCGGCGGCGTGGAGGCGGGCGGTGGCGTTGAGCGTCGCGAAGCCCTTCTGGTATCCGACGGGGTTCTGGTTCTCGAGCAGCCAGTATCCGCTGGTGTAGCGTGCGTCTGCCATCAGTCCGAGGCCCAGCGCATCGCCAAGCGGCAGGTCGTAAGCCACGCCGCCGGTCAGGTTCCACGACGGCGCGCGGACGAGGTGCGTGCCCGAAAGGTCCTGGATGGTCCCGTCGCAGCCTTGCGCGGCAGTCTGGCCCGCGTAGCAGGGGGCGGCATCGAAGTTCAGATACTTCGCGTCGTTGTAGCCCACTGCGCCCCGCAGGGTGAAGTCGGGCGTCACCGCGAAAGAGGCGTCGGCCTCCACACCGCTGGTCCGCGCCGAGGCGGCGTTGCGGATGGTGAACGAAGGCGGCGAGGGGTTGAACGAGGTGAGTTGCAGGCCCTTGAAGGTATAGCGATAGGCGGTGAGGTTCAGCAGCAGGCGGCGACCCAGCAGTTCGCCCTTGAATCCGACCTCGCCGCCGTTCGCCTTCTCCGGCGCGAAGTCGAGGTCGGCGACGGTCTGCCCGGCCGACAGGATCGAGGGGTTGGAGAAGCCGCCCGACTTGTAGCCGGTCTTGTAGGCGCCGTAGAGCGTCGTGTTCGGGCTTGGCCGCCAAGTCAGTGTGGCTTCGGGCGAAATCTGCTCGTCGGCGAAGCGGCCGCTGGTGAACACGCCTTCGGTGGCGGTGATGCCCAGCGGGACGAAGTTCTGGTTCACGAAGCCGTTGCCCTGCGTGGTGCGCTTCGTCTCGCGCGTCCAGCGGGCGCCGCCAGCCAGTTCGACGGTATCAGTCACGTCCCAGATGAGCTGGGCGAAGGCAGAATAGGTCTTGCCCTTGTTGAAGGTCAGGAACTGCCAGTTGTTGTACTGGCCGTTGCGCGGATCCGGCCCGACGTTGGCGAGCATCCCGTTGCCGCGCGTGTCCCGCTTGGAGCTTTCGAAGAACACGCCGGCCGCGAAGTTGAGTGCACCGTCGAAGCTGGAATTGACGCGCAGTTCTTGCGTGAAGGCCTGTGAGGCGTCCTTGTTCGCCCCCCACACCACGGGCGAGGAATCGAACGAGAAATTGTCGAAGGTGTCGTTCGAGTAGCGCCAAAAGCCCGTGACCGAGGCGAAGGCCAGGGTATCGGTACGGTAATTCATCGTCAGCGAGCTGAGCACCGATTCGTACTTGGTGCGCGGCACGCCGCCGTTGGACTTGGGATAGCCTGCGGCGATTTCCGGGTTCATCGCGCCCAGCGTGCGCTTGCCGTTCAGTTTGCAGTCGCTGTACGGGTCCTGCACGTAAGTGCCGCTCAACACGTCGAGCGTGCGTGAATTGCCGTTGCAGAGCAGTTCCGTGCCGGCGGTCTCGCCGTTGTCGCGCATACGGTCGCCGAACAGCTTGAACGTGGCGTCGAAGTCGTTGGTCGGCTTCCATTCGAGGGTCAGGCGGCCAAGCACCTCTCGAGTGCCGGGATCGCGGCCATGCGCTGCGCCGACACCGGGGAAGTCGGGCGCGCTTGGCACGGCGAGCGGTCCCGCCACGTTCCTGATGTAGCCATCCATCTTGCTGCCGCGTGCGGCAATGCGGAAGCCCAGGGTGTCGGTGATGGGGCCGGAGATGCCGCCTTCGACGAAGCGCTCGCGTGCCCGGAACTCGTAGCCCGCACGGCCATAGCCTTCGAGCGTCGGCGTCGCGCCCTTGGTGCGGAGCGAGACGACGCCGCCTGGGCTGTTCTTGCCGAAGAACAACGCCTGAGGCCCTTTCAGCACTTCGACCTGCTGGATGTCGAAGAAGCTCTGGGCGACGAGGCGGCCACGGCTGATCTGGATGCCGTCGATGTTGAGCGAGACGGTCTGGTCGATGCCCGCATCGAGCGCCGAGGAGCCAAGGCCGCGGATCGTGAAGCTGGCGCCGGCGCCGCCGCCGCCGGTCTTGGCGAGGATGACTTGCGGGATCATCTGGCCGATCTTCTGCAGGTCGGTCGCACCGCTGCGCTCCAGCTGCACCGCGCTCACCGCCGAGATGGCGACGGGCACGTCGAGAAGCGTCTCCTCGCGGCGACGGGCGGTGACGATGATGTCGCCTTCTGCGGCGATCTTCGATCCGCCTTGCTCCTGCGCGACCGCTTCAGTCGGCGCCGTGGCGGCAATGCCCAGCACCAGCGGCAGGGCGCAACTCCATTTCCAATCGTGACCTCGGTTCATCCGGTCTCTCCCCCAGTTTCCTCTTTCCCTGCCAGACGCGGCTGTTTTCCTGCGCTGTGCGACGCTCGCCTTGCGTGTCGTCGCAATCCGGTGCGGTGACTGGATGCGGGCTGAAGGTAGGGGGCGAAGAAAGTTCAGATCAACGCTGCATTTAAAGGGCGATCCGATGAGTTCGATTTTTTAACGAATATATATAATTATTTATTGAAATGATTTTGATTATGTTGAAAATAATTCACGTCTTTATCGATAGTATCAAAATGAAATGTTAATATCCGTGAAAATAATCGATAAAACAGATGTTTTTTTCGTGCATATGAGGGAGAATTTATCGTTGCACGGTTCATATTTCTTTGGTGATAACTGATATCGGTAATTTTTAGGCCGGAACGCCGAGCAGGGCGAACTGCTCTTCAAGAAATCGCTTTTGCCGCCGGGGCGACCAGCTGCGCGGTTCGAACAGAGCCTGCGTGGCTACTCCGACAAGCAGCGTGATGATCTGGCGGCTCGCCTTTCGGGCGCGGTCCCTTGCCATTCCGTGCTCTCGATGCAGCAGTTCGGCGAAGTCGCGCGCGGCGATCCTGACCTGTTCGCGTTCTTCGCGTGCCAGTTCGTCGTCGGTGCACGCGACGTGATACTGGGCGAGGTAGATGTGCCAGTCTTCCCGGCTTTCGCGATCGATCGGCATCTGCGCCAGCGCGCAGGCGAGGGGGCTCCCGCCGCTGCTTTCGTAGGCGCGGCGGATGCGGGCCTGCGTTCGCAGGATGGTGGTCCGATAGACCGCGATCCACAGTTCGCGGCGATCGGCGAAGTGATGGTTGATGGTCGTGGTGCTGCAATTCATAGCACTGGCCAGACGGCGCAATGAAAGGCCTTCCAGCCCGGAGTCGCAGACGAGGCGGATCGCCGCCTCGGCGATCTCCTGGCGCATCACCGCACGCTCCGCGCGTGAGGGTTCCGGCCGATGAATGACCCACGCGGGGAGCGAGGCATTCCAGACGGTCAAAGGGTCACGGGGATCAATCGTCAAAGACATGGCCGTTCAGCTTCCTCGCCCAGAGTCAGTGGCCGTTCTTGTGCGGCCTTGATCGACCGGTCGAAGGTTTTCCCTCGTCCCGGCAGTGATGAAGTTCATGGTTCTGTCGAAATAAGCAAGGGGGATTAATGATAGGTCGCGATAAAGCGTTTCAAGGTATCTTCGGGGTGCGATCAGAGCCGGAATATGGCCGAACTTGGTACTCCTTTCGAAAAATTCAATAAGTCGATTGCCTTAATTAAATGAGATGAATAAGCTCGTTTCAGGAGAAGGATACAAGGAGACGGATTGTGCGCAGGCTCGAAGGGCGCGTGGCGATCGTGACGGGAGGGGCGTCCGGTATCGGCCTCGCATGCGTAAACCGGCTGACTGAGGAGGGCGCGCTCGTCGTCTCGACCGACTTGCAGCTTCCAACCGGGGGCGACCATATCGCCGCGCTGCATCTGGTCCATGACGTCAGGACGGAAGACCAATGGATTGATGTTGTCGGGACTACGATCCAGCGCTTCGGGCGGCTCGATATCCTCGTCAATAATGCCGGCATAACCAGCGCCGAGCCGATCGAGGACGTTTCTCTGGAAAACTGGGAGAACATCCTGGCGGTGAACCTCACGGGGACGATGCTGGGATGCAAGCATGCCATCCGGGCCATGCGCGAGAATCCCGGTGGACCGCGCGGATCGATCGTCAACATATCGTCGATGGCGGGATTTGTCGGGTTGGCGCAGTCGGCCGGATATAACGCCACGAAGGGCGGAGTCAGGCTGCTGACGAAGTCGGTCGCGGTACGCTGTGCCGGCGAATATCGCAACATCCGCTGCAATTCCCTGCATCCCGGCGCCATCGACACGCCGATCCATGAGCGGCGCCTCTCGTCCGCCCCGGACCGGGACGTGGCGCGCGCGGCAATGGATGCGTTGCAGCCCGTCGGCAGGATGGGGACCGCCGAGGAAATGGCCGCCTGCGTTGCCTTCCTTGCGAGCGATGACGCGAGTTTCGTGACCGGCATCGAACTCGTCGCCGATGGCGGATGGCTGGCGGACGGCGGGACGACGCGTCTGCCGCCCACCGTGACGACCACTCGCACGGCTGACGGGGCCGCGACATGAGCGCCGTCGACGTCCTGTTCTCGCCCGGTCGCATCGGCGGTCTGGAGATTCCCAACCGAATCGCGATGGCGCCGATGACGCGCGAGTTTTCGCACGGAGGCGTTCCCGGTCCTGACGTTGCGGCATACTATGCGCGCCGGGCCGCAGGCGGGTGCGGCCTGATCATCACGGAGGGCATGGCGGTCAATGCGGCCGGAGCGCATGACGGACCCATCCCGCTTTTCTATCAGCCGCAGACGCTCGCCGCCTGCCGCGCGATCGTCGATGGTGTCCACCGCGCCGGTGCGCGCATCATGCCGCAGCTTTGGCACGTCGGCGTTCAGGATTCTCCGACCGAGGTGAACCCGCAGACCGTGAAGCAGCGCCCGCCCCGTGTCGGTCCTTCGGGCCTGCTGGGAACCGGAGAGGTCGGCGGCGAAGTCCTTGATGAGCGAGGCATCGCCGATACCATCGCCGATTTTGCGCGTGCGGCGCAGGCAGCGCGGGAAATCGGTTTCGACGGCATCGAGATTCACGGCGCGCATGGCTACCTGCCGGATCAGTTCCTCTGGTCTCGCACCAACCGGCGCCGTGATGGATACGGCGGCGATGCACGGGAGCGAACGCGTTTCGTGGTAGAACTGATCCGTGCTTGCAAGGCCGCTGCCGGGCCTGACTTCCCTATCGTGCTGCGCATGTCGCAATGGAAGAGTTTCGATTACGCGGCGCGGCTTGCTGAAACACCGTTGCAGCTCGAGGCCATTTTCCTGCCGATCGCCGAAGCGGGAGTCGACGCCTTCCACTGTTCGACCCGGCGCTTCTGGGAGCCTGCGTTTGCCGAAAGCGACCTGACTTTGGCGGGCTGGATGCGCAAGATCACCGGATCGCCGACGATTGCCGTTGGCTCGGTCACGCTGGAAAACGACTTCAAGCATGACCGGAGCGAGGCGACCGGCGGCATAGCCGAAAGCGCGCCGAGGACGCGCGATGTTGAGGCGGTCGCATCCTTCATCGAGCGAGGAGAGTTCGACATGATCGCGGTCGGTCGGGCCATGATCGCCAACCCCGACTGGGCGGCGCTGGTACGCAGCCGCGAAACGCACAAGCTGCGCTCGTTTCGGCGTGAGCAATTGGCGGCGCTGGATTGAGCAACTGCCCGGAGATATGTGGCCTGTCGGGCTCGACGATATCACGGTCGCTTGCGCGGATGCGTGCAATCACGCCTAGAGCCGGTCGAACACCGATCCCATGCGCGGACTGAACAGGCGCTCGTAGGTCTTGAGCAGGTGCGTGTCCGTCATCGCCGCGACATGATCGCAGATGACGCGTGCATCGCCTCCCGCAGCATCCAGACGGCCGAGTGCATCGCGTGGTAGCAGCCGGGCCGGATCGGCGCTCAGCGCCTCGAACACGGCGACGACCATGGCCTGTCCCTTGAATTCGAGCTGCTGCACTTCGGGGCTGGTGATCACCTCGCGCACCACGAAGTTCTGCAGGGCATCGAGAAACGCGCGGCGCGGCCCCTTCAGTGCCACGCGCCAGCGCAGCAGCGGTTCGCGGAAACCCTTGACCTCGAGGTATTGTGCGCCGGTCAGGAAATGGTGCACAAGGCGGCTGATATAGCGCTTGCGCGTATTCGCGTCGCCGAACAGGTCATCGACCATGCGCGAGAATACGTCGTTTTCGCTTTCGCCCGGGTATTTCGCCTTGAGAGCGTCGAGGAACGAGGCGCACTTGCCGTCGATCGCGGCGGCAAAGGCGTCCTTGGTGACCAGGCCGATCGAGATCGCATCCTCGAGGTCGTGGACCCCATAGGCGATGTCGTCGGCGACATCCATGATCGTGCAATCGAGCGACTTGTGAAGGGTGCGCGCATGCTTGCCTTCGGGGCGTTCCAGCGCCTGGAACTTGTCCCGATCGGAGGCGGAAACGGGTGCGAGGATCCAGTCGACGACGTCCTGTTCGCTGTCGAAATGGCACTTGGGCGGCTTGCACGAACGCGCGTCGAGAACCCGGATGGTGGTGGTTCCGGCGAGCAGCGAGGGAACGAGCGCCGGATTGCGGGCCGCCGACCATGCCACCGGATACTTGAGCACGCCCAGCATCGTGCGTCGGCACAAGTTGGCGCCAGCGTTGGCGGAGAAGGATTCGAGCCGCGCGAGAATGCGCAGGGTCTGCCCGTTGCCCTCGAAGCCGCCCGCATCGCGCATGCAGTAGTTGAGCGCTACCTCGCCGCCGTGGCCGAACGGGGGGTGGCCGAAATCGTGGGTGCAGCCGATCGCATGGATCAGGCTGCGGTCGGGCAGGAGGCCGGTGGCGACGTGGTCAGGGAAGGACTTGGCCAGTTGCCGTGCAAGCCCCCCGGCGATCTGCGCGACCTCGAGCGAATGGGTCAGGCGGGTCCGGTAGAAGTCGCTGTCCCCGAGGTTGAGGATCTGCGTCTTGCCCTGCAGCCGCCGGAACGAGGCGGAGTGAATGACCCGCGCATAGTCGATATCGCCATCTTCCCGGGCGTCTTCGGCCTGCGGGTTCCAGTTCTCGCGTCGGGCGTGCCAGCTCATGGGCAAGCTATTCCAGCTGGGGCAGGGATCGGCAAGGGTTATGCCGTCCACGCGGAAGGATCGTCCTCCCTCGCGACGAGGGCGAGGCCGTGGGCGATCGAGGTCAGTTCCCCGCCCGACATCAGCTTGCCCTCGCCGAACCGGCTGGAGAACACCGACCGCACAGCCGGAACCAGCGAAGTGCCGCCGGTCAGAAACACGCGGTCGATGTCGCTCTCGCCCAAGCCTGCCGTTTCGAGAGCCTGATCCACCGCCCCGGCCATCCGCGCGACGTCTTCGGCGATCCAGTCCCCGAACTCGGCACGGGTGACGCTGGCCTGCACTTCCACGCCTGCGCCGGAGAACCGGAATTCGGCGCGGTCCTCGCTGGACAGAGCGCGCTTGAGGCGCCCAACAGCATCGTAGAGGGGAAAGCCGAGTTCGTTCTCGATCATCGCGATCATCCGCCCGATCGCCTGCGGGTCAACCGCGCTGCGGCGCAGGCGATCGAGTTCGTCCAGCGTGCGCCGGTTGCGCATCAGCGCCAGCTTGGACCAGTCGGCGAAGTCGGCGAAGTAACCGCCGGGAATGTCCAGCACCTTGTCGAACGAGCGATACTGCCCGCCCTTGCCCAGTTGCGGCAGGACGAGCCGATCGACGATGCGCTGGTCGAAACGGTCGCCCGCGATGCCGACACCCGCATGGCCCAGCGGCACGCAGCGCTGGGCGGCGCCGGGCTCGCGGACCTGCACGACCGAGAAGTCGCTGGTGCCGCCGCCGAAGTCGGCGACCAGCAGGGTGGCGGCATGGTCCAGTCGCGAGGCATAGCTGAACGCGGCGGCAAGCGGTTCGTAGACGTAGTGGATTTCGCTAGCGAAGCCTCCGAACATCGCGTCGTAGCGCTGCCGGGCCAGCCCCTCGTCGGCGCGCGCACCGGCGTAATGGACGGGACGCCCGATGACCGCACGATCGAGCCGGTCGAGTTCGCCGCCGGCGTGGGCAGCGAACTTCTGCAGGAACATACGGCCGAGGTCCTCGAACCGGTAGCGCTTGGTGAAGACCGAAGCGCTGTCGAACGCGGGACTGGCGGCGACCGACTTGAAGGACTGCAGGAAGCGGCTGTCGCTGGGGTATTCGAGGTATTCGTGGATGGCGTGCGGCCCCGCCTCCACCGCGAGCCCGCCGGGCACGCCTTCCTCCTGCCAGAAGCACAAGGCGGAGCGGAACACCTCGCCGCTGCCCTCGGGGCCGTCCAGCGCGACGAGGCGCGGCTGCGGCTCGGCATCGAGGGAAAGGGCGGCGACGCTGTTGGTGGTGCCGAAATCGATGCCCGCGCCAATGCGCTTGCGAGCGAGGTTCATGGTCGTTGCATGGCCCGATGATGGGAGAGGGACGCGGCTCACGCTCGTGCCCTCGCCCGCAGGGCAGCGTCAAGGGCCTGCCGCCGCGCCGGACGAATTAATCTGCCGCGAACCCGGTGTTGGCGTAGACCGGGTCGTCCATGCCCCATTCGCCGATGGGCCTCAGGCTGGCATGCATCCCTTCGTCGCAGATTTCGTTCGAAGGCCGGGGGTCGTTCCAGTCGGTGACGACCTGCCGGCGCAGGATGCGCCACTCTCCCTCGCGACGCTCGAGGCGGTCGAAATAGCGGCCGGCCATTACGAACATCGCGTTGTCCGGGTCCAGTCCATGACCGCCAAGGTGGCCGAAGTAGCGACTGCCGAGCAGCGCCTCGACCATCCCCGCCCGGACCCGACAGGCCGAGTACAGGTAGCTCTCGGCAACGGCGAAATCGCCCGACACCTCGATGTGGATGTTGAGCAGGCAATGCGTGCCCATGGCGAAATACTGCGTGATCTCGCCGATGATGAAAGGCACGAACTCGCTGGCACGGCCGACATAGATGCCGTGGATGTCCTCGCCATCGGGCCAGTACACGGTCTCCATGAGGGCAAGATCGGCGCGCTCGAGGGCACGGCAGTAGCGCGTCAGAACGGCTTCCACGTCGCGCGCCGCGACGAGTTCGGCAAGCCGTTCGCGGGCGGAGAGGGCGGGGCTCACGGGCGGTTGGCCCAGACCGGGTCGCCCGGGCCGCGTTCGCCGAGGGGGCGCAGGGTGGCGAACATGCCCTGATCAAGAATCTCGTTGGAGGGGTGGTTGTCGTTCCAGTCCATCACGACCTTGCGGTGCAGGATGCGCCATTCTCCCGCGCGCCGCTCGAACTGGTCGAGATAGCGCCCACCGAAGTAGAAGGTGTGGTGCGCCGGATCGAGACCTTGCCCCGCGAACATTCGCATGTAGCGCGAACCGAAGATTTCCTGCGCCTTGCTTTCCCGTACCTTGTGATAGGCGAAGAGATAGGTTTCGGTCGCGGCGCGGTCACCCGCGATCTCCATGTGCACGTTCATGAGGCCGTGCATGGTGACCTCGAACCACTCCTGGATTTCGCGCACGATGAAGTCCGCGAAGTCGGCCGCATTGCCGTCGAAGACGCCGTGGCTGTCGGTGCCGTCGGGCCAATAGACGCTGCGCATGAGGTCCACGTCGCAGCGGTCCAGTGCGCGGGAATAGCGGGTGAGAACGGCATAAATGTCGCGTCGCGCGACGAGATCCTCAATCTCGGCATCGGTGACCATAGGGCCTCTCCTATAGTGGTCGGCAGCATGCTTTGGACGCCGATCCATGTGGTCGAGGATAAGGTTTCGATAAAATAAAACAATCGTGATTGTTTATATAATTGCATGGCCGGCAACCAAGGCCCGGCGGAATGTAAGCCCGATCTTAACCATAGATTATGGAATATCGCCTAGTCGCGCCTCTGGATGGGAGGCCGCTTGTGCGTGTCTCGGGACTCAGGGGGAAGATTTCTATGGTTCGTATGGTCAGTCACGTTGCGCTGGTCTGTGCGGCTGTCATGAGCACGCCGGTCATGGCGCAAGAGCAGGCTCCCGGTGCGGCGGATGCCGATGGCGACATCATCGTCACCGCCCGCAAGCGCGAGGAACGCGCGGTCGATGTGCCAATCGCGGTCACCGCGGTCAGCGGCGCGGCGCTGGAGAAGCGCGGCGCGGCCAATCTGGCGGACTTCCTGCAGGAAGCACCCGGTGTCGGCATCTATGACGGTGGTTCGGCGCTGGGCACCAAGATCACGATCCGCGGCATCTCGACCTCGCTGGGTGCCAACGAGAACGGATACTACCTCGATGACCTGCCGTTCACCGGCGTCACCGTGCCGCTCAGCCCGGACGTGCGCGCCTGGGATCTCGACCGCGTCGAAATCCTGCGCGGGCCGCAGGGGACGCTGTTTGGCGAGGGTTCGATGGGCGGCACCGTGCGCATCCTGACGCGCGGCGCTGACCTCGACCAGTGGGAAGCCAAGGGTCTGGGTATGGTCTCGGACACGCGCGGAGGCGGCACCAACGGGGGGGCTAAGGGTGCCTTCAATGCACCTATCGTGCCCGGAGTGCTCGCCGTTCGCGTCGCAGGCACCCATGAACGCTACCAGGGCTGGGTGGACAACAGCAGCACCGGCGCAACCAACGTCAACGACCAGACTTACGACACCTTCCGTGCGAGGCTGCGCTTCGATCCCGTCGACCGCCTGTCGATCACTGGCAGCTACTGGTGGTCGAAGTCCGACTTTCCGGCGGGCGGATCGAGCGCGCGCGACGACGACCAGCAGACGCGCGGCACGGTGCCCTACAGCAAGAGCCGGATGGAGCTTTATGGCGCCACCGCCCGTTATGATCTCGGCGGGGCGGAGCTGTTCTACTCCTACACGCACAGCGACTTCGGGGTGCCGCAGAGCGGCATGTCCTCGATCGGCAGCATCGAGACGAACATCGACATCGCACTCGACGCTCACGAACTGCGCCTTGCCTCGACCGGCGACGGCCCGCTCAAGTGGACCGTGGGCGCCTATGCGCGCGATTCCCAGCGCAACGACACCGTCAAGTTCCCCGCACGCGGCATCGACAACGACGCGCAGATCAACTCGCGCGCCCGCGCCCTGTTCGGCGAGGCGACTTACACGCTGCCTGGCGTGCCCGTCGATCTGACCGCCGGCCTGCGCTACTTCGAGGACCGACTGCGCGGCTTCGAGGCGAATTCCGGCGTCGTTACCGACCAGCCGGGTGACACCTACAAGTCGTGGAACCCGCGTTTCTCGGTGGCTTGGCATCCGGTGGAGAACACCACGATCTATGCCAGCGCCGCCAAGGGCTTCCGCTCGGGCCAGTTGCAGCCGACGGTGCCGCTGATCCTCGGTCCGATCTACGGCGTCGAACTGCCCGCGGCACTGAGCCAGGATTCGATCTGGACCTATGAAGTGGGCGCCAAGGCCGAACTGTGGGAGCGCAAGCTCTCGATTGAGGCTGCGGTATTCTACAGCGACTGGAAGGACGTGGCGGTCCGCATCCCGATCCCGGGAACGTCCTTCAACGGACTGGTCAATTCCAACGGCACCCACACCAAGGGCGCCGAACTGAGCCTCGTCGCGCAGCCGGTCTCGGGCCTGACGCTCTCGGCGGGCGGCGCCTACGTCGATGCCGAGTACACCGATGCCGTTGCCGGTACGGCGATCGTCAAGGGCTCGGCCGTGGACGACGTCGCGAAGTTCACCGCCAACGCCTCGATCGACTATGCGGCTGCGATCACCGACACCGTGCAGGCGTTCGGCCGGGTGGGCTGGCAGCACAGCTCGCCGCGCCGCAATTCGTCCTACGCCGCGTTCCTGCCGGGCGACACGATCGACCGCGTGGACGCGCGGATCGGCGTCGACTTCGCGCAGTTGACCATCGCCCTGTTCGCCGACAACCTGACCGACGAGAACGGCGCCACCAGCTTCCGCCAGGTGCAGCAGATCGGGCCCACGAGCTTCGACATCACCTCCAACCGCCTGCGTCCGCGCACGCTGGGCGTGGAAGCCAGCTTCCGCTTCGGCGCCCCGGCGCGCTGACCCCTACCCGCCTCGCCGCGAGCCCATCGCGGCGGGGCGCCCTTGCGATGCTCGCGCGCGGCGATATATGGTTCATATACGAATCATATATGGAACTACCCAATGGGCATCGTGAACATCGATGACGACCTGCACGAGCAGGTCCGCCGGGCGAGCAAGGTTTCCTGTCGCTCGATCAACGCGCAGGCCGCGTACTGGATCAAGGTCGGCATGCTGTGCGAGACCAACCCCGGCCTCAGCTTCGCCGAGATCATGGAGCGGGAACTCAGTTCGGCCGGAGTGCTGCCGCCAACGCTGGGGGCAAGGGCCGCGTGACCAAGACTCCCGAAGAACTGGCGCTGATGGCGCAGGCGGGGCGGCTGCTGGCCTCGGTTTTCGAGATGCTCGACACCGTGCCGCTCATCGGCAAGTCGACGCTCGATATCGATACCCTCGTCGAGCGGTTCATCGTCGATGATCTCAAGTCGCGCCCTGCCAGCAAGGGGCAGTACGGTTACGGCTTCGTGCTCAATTCCTCGGTCAACGACGTCGTCTGCCATGGCGTGCCGTCGTCGTCGGACGTGCTTCGCGACGGGGACATCGTCAACTTCGACATCACGCTGGAGAAGGACGGTTTCATCGCCGATTCCAGCAAGACCTACATGGTCGGCAATGTCGATCCTGCGGCGCGGCGGCTTGTGCAGGTCACTTACGAGGCCCTGTGGATGGGCATCCGCACCGTCCGTCCGGGCGCAAGGCTGGGCGATATCGGCGCGGCGATCGAGAAGCACGCCAAGCGCCACGGCTATTCGATCGTGCGCGAATACTGCGGCCACGGCATCGGGCGCGAGATGCACGAAGACCCCCAGATCCTCCACTTCGGCAGGCCGAACACCGGCATGCTGCTGCGCGAGGGCATGGTCTTCACTATCGAGCCGATGCTCAATCGCGGGCGCCGCAGCGTCTGGACCGAAGACGACGGCTGGACGGTGCGGACGAAGGACGGCTCGCTGTCCGCCCAGTTCGAACATACCGTCGCCGTCACCGCCACCGGGGTATCGGTGCTGACGCTACGCTCGGACGAGCGCGAGATGGGGCGGCGCAGGAAGGCCGCTGCCTAACCCTTTCACCAAACTCGTCATTGCGAGCGTAGCGAAGCAATCCAGGGCGGTTTGCGCGACCCTGGATTGCTTCGCTACGCTCGCAATGACGAGGTGATGGTCAGGAGTTACTCCTCCGGCTTCACCCCGTGGCGTTCGAGGAAGCCGAAGATGCTGTTCCACAGGTGCACGCTGATGCGCGGGCCGCGCACGGCGTGGGTCTGGCCGGGATAGAGCATCATCTCGAACGGCGTCGCCTCGCCCTGCATCTTAGCGATGAGGGTGGTGCTGTTCTCGAACACCACGTTGTCGTCCGACATGCCGTGGATCAGCAGCAGCGGATCGGCGATCTTGCCTGCATCATCCAGCGTGTCGGCCTTGCGATAGGCATCGGCGACCTTGCGCGGATCGCCCATGTAGCGCTCGGTGTAATGGGTGTCGTAGAGTTCCCACTTCGTCACCGGCGCGCCGGAGATGCCCGCCGCGTAGAGGCCCGGATCGGCCTCCAGCATCTTGAGCGTCATGTAGCCGCCGTAGGACCAGCCGTAAGTCGCGATCTTGGCCGGGTCCACGAAGTCCAGCGTCTTAAGGTACTCGGCCCCGGCACGCTGGTCCTGCACCTCCACAGTGCCCATGGCCTGATGGATCTGCGATTCGAATGCGACACCGCGATTGGCGCTGCCGCGGTTGTCGATCTCGAAGTAGATGTAGCCCTTGTCGACGATCGCCTGCGCCAGCGCGCCCTTCCATCCGCGCGTCACCGTCTGGACGTGCGGGCCGCCGTAATGCTCGAAGAACACCGGGTAGCGCTTGCCGGGCTTGAGCGGCGGAGTGATCATCATCCAGTGCAGGTCGGAGCCGTCCGCTGCCTTGATCGTGCCGAACGTTGTCGGTCTATGTCGGGCCATGTAGGGGCCGTAGGGATGCGCGGCGTCGAGCCTGTTCTCCTCCACCCAGGCCAGATGCTTGCCGTTCTCGTCGGCGATGTAGGTCTGCGAAGGCTGCGTCGTCGAGGAACGGGTGACAAGCACCGTCGATCCGTCCCTGCTGCCCGATGCGGCATTGGCCCAGCCTGCCTCGGTCAGTTGCTTCGGCGTACCCGGCTTCGCCAAATCGATGGCGTAAAGCTGCGGCGCCAGCACATCGTCGCGATTGCCGAGGAACAGAACGCGGCCTTTCGCTTCGTCCACGGAAACCAGCTTGGTCACCATCCACTTGCCCGAAGTCAGCTGCTGCCACTTGCCACCCCGGAAATGATAGAGGTGCCCGTAGCCGTCGCGCTCGGACCACCAGACGAGGCTGCCATCCTTCAGGAAACGGTAGTTGTCGGTGAGGTTGACCCAGCTGCCCTTGGCCGCCTCTTCGGTGAACAGGACGCGGCTCTTGCCGGTCGCGGGGTCGACCGCCAACATGTCGAGGCGGGTCTGCTCGCGGTTCTGGCGCTGGACGTAGAGCGTGCGCCCGTCGCGCGCCCAGTTGACGCGGGCGAGGTAGATGTCGCGGTCGGGGCCGAGGTCCACTTCGACGCGGCCGCTGCCGTCCGGCTTCATGACATGGAGCGAGACGAGGGCATTGGGCGTGCCCGCCGCCGGGTAGCGCTGCTGGTAAGTGTGCGTGCCCTCGGCGCCGATCGCGGTGCGGGTGACGACGCCGACGGGCGCTTCGTCGTAGCGCTCGACGGCGATGAGCTTGTCGTCGGGCGCCCACCAGTAGCCGTCCATGCGCGCCATTTCCTCCTGCGCGACGAACTCGGCCTCGCCCCAGTGGACGGTGTCGGCGGTTTCCTTCGGGGTGATCGGCTTGTGCTCGGTCCCGCCGAGCGGGCCGACGTAGAGCCGCCCGTCGCGCACGAACGAGACGTAGGCGCCCCTCGGGCTCAGGGCAGCGTTCAACTCGTCCTCGGTGGAGTCGGTCAGGCGGCGCACGGACCCGTCGATCCCGGCGAGGTAGAGATCGCCGTCGAGCGGGACCAGCACGGCATCGCCGCCCTCAGTCCACTCGTAGGAGATGATGCCCTTGAGACTGCCGACGCGCTGGCGTTCGCGCTGCATCTTCTCCGCCTCGCTCAGCGCGCGGCCGGAGCCGAGCTTGAGGGAATCGACCAGCATGCGCCATTCGCCATTACGGCGGTCGTAGGCCCACAAGTCGTAGCGGTCCTTGTCCTCGGCGCGGCCGCGCAGCAGCGTGATGTAGCGTCCGTCCGGAGAGACCTTGACCGCGCGCGGCTGCGGTCCATCCAGCGAGGGGCTGGCGAAGACGCGGTCGAAGGTCAGGTCTGGTACGGTTTCGAGCATGGCGGAAGCGCTCCGTTCGGCGGGGGCAGCGAAGGCGGGAAGGGCGGCAGAAGGCAGCGCGGCGAGGATGCAGGCGCTCAGCAGACGGGCTCTGTTCATGTCCTATGTCCTAATGACAGGTCCGTGCGAGGGAAAGCCATTGGCGCTGCCCCTGGCATTTCTTATGTGGAGCGTCATGCGCTTACGGGTCGGCGGGGAGACCACAGTTTGAAGAAGACGTTGGCGGCGGGCCTGTCGATGGGGCTGCTTGCGCTGGCCTGTGCCGGAAGCGCGCGTGCGCAGGACGATGCATGGGCACCGCGCGCCCGCGCGGCTGCGTCCTATCTCGACGGGCAGTGGGGCAAGCCGGACGGCTGGGCGCAGAGCGAGGCGTGGCAACGCTTCGTGATAGTCGATGCTCTGCTCGACCATGCGCGCCGCACCGGGGACGATCGCTGGAACGCGCGTGTCTCGGCAGCGGTGCGTAATCGCTCCGGGCTCTATCTCAACGACGACGACTTGTGGGCGGTGATCGCCAACGTTCACGCCTGGCAGGTCGATCGCGATCCCGAATTGCTCGACTATGCCAGCACGACCTATCGGCGCATCGTCACCAGCTATTGGGACGACCGCTGCGGCGGCGGCATCTGGTGGGACCGCAAGCGGACGTACAAGAACGCGATCACCAACGAACTCCTGCTCTACGCCTCGACGCAGCTTTACCTTGCGACCGGCGAGGCGAGCTATCGCGACTGGGCCTTGCGGACATGGACGTGGTTCGAAGGATCGACGATGATCGACGGCGATGGGCTGGTGAACGACGGCCTCGATGCCGCCTGCCACAACAATGGCCAGCCGCGCTTCACCTATAATCAGGGCGTGCTGCTGGGTGGCCTGAGCGACCTCACCCGCATCACCGGCGATGCACAGTATCGCGCGCTGGCGGTCAGGACGGCGCTCGCGGCGACCCGCAAGCTGTCCAACCCCGGGGGCATCCTGCGTGAGCCGGTGCCCTCGATCGGTGCGGACGGGCGGATGTTCAAGGGCGTGTTCGCCTTTCATCTCGGTCACTTGCTTAACGATATGACGAATGAGCCTGAACGCGCGGAACTTGCCGTCTGGGCCGATCGCAACGCCGAAGTGGTCTGGACCCTGAGCGATGGCGGCACCCGGGCCGTCGCAGGCGATTGGTCAGAGGCATCGTCCCCGACGGACGCGGCGGCGCAGACCTCGGGCCTTGCGATGCTGCTTGCCGCATCGGGGGCAAAGCGTGAAGCACCGCCAAGGCAACTGGGCGCGGATCGCTAATTCTATCGCCGTCATTCGCGCGACAGCGGGAACCCATCTCCTGCGGTTTCCTGTTGCGCCCTCATCAGATGGGTCCCCGCCTTCGCGGGGATGACGATGATTGTTTCAATCGGCCACGTTCACGCTGGACTGAACGCCGGCGCAGCAGCGGTCAGACCAGCACTTCAGCGGTCTGGCGCCCGGCTTCCCCGAAGATGCGCAAGTAGCGTTCGATCTCCGCCGGGGTCCCGGTCGCCTTGGCGGGATTGTCGGAGAGCTTGACGGCCGGACGGCCGTTGGCTTCCACCACCTTGCAGACCAGCGAAATCGGATCGAGATCGTCCGTCGCGAAGGGCGCGCAGCCGCGGAAGTCGTTGGTCAGGTTGGTGCCCCAGCCGAAGCTCATCCGTACTCGGCCGTGGAAGTGGCGATAGGTCGCCTCGATGCTGTCGATATCCATGCCGTCGGAGAAGATCAGCAGCTTGGTCCGGGGATCGCGGCCCTTGTCCTGCCACCAGCGGATGATCTGCTCGCCTCCTTCGATCGGCGGGGCACTGTCGGGGCGGAAACCGGTCCAGTCCGCGACCCACTCGGGCGCATGGCGGAGGAACGACGCGGTCCCGAACGCATCCGGCAGGGCGATGAGCAGGTTGCCACCGTAGTGCGCCTGCCAGTCCTCGAGCACGCGGTACGGGGCACTGGCAACCGCTTCTTCCCCGTCGGCGAGGGCGGCGTAGACCATCGGCAGTTCATGCGCGTTGGTGCCGATCGCCTCGAGGTCCGCGTCCATTGCCAGCAGGACGTTGGAGGAGCCGATGAAGCGCTCGCCCAGTCCTTCCTTCAGGGCCTCGACGCACCAGCGCTGCCACAGGAAACCGTGGCGCCGCCGCGTGCCGAAGTCCGAGATGACGAGGTCGGGCAGGGCTGAGAGCCGCTCGACCTTTTCCCACAACTTGGCCTTGGCACGGGCATAGAGCACATCCAGTTCGAACCGGCCGCGCCCTTTCATGCCCGCGCGCGAGCGCAGTTCATTGATGATCGCGAGCGCCGGGATTTCCCACATCATCGTGTGCGTCCAGGGGCCGTGGAATCGCAGTTCGTACTGGCCGTCGCGCCGGTGAAGCTCGTACTCCGGCAGGCGGAACTCGCCCAGCCACGCGATGAATTCCGGGCTGAACATCTGTCTGCGCCCGTAGAAGCTGTTGCCCGCCAGCCAGATCAGTTCCTTCTTTCCGAACCGCAGCGAGCGCGCATGGTCCAGTTGCGCGCGCAGTTCCGCCTCGTCGATGATATCGGCGAGACGCACGCTGCGGGTGCGGTTGATCAGTTCGAAGGTCGCGTTCACTTGCGGGTGAAGCTGCCGGATCATCTGGAGCATCAGCAGCTTGTAGAAATCGGTGTCGAGCAGGCTGCGCACGATCGGGTCGAGCCGCCAGTTATGGTTGTAGGTGCGCGTGGCGATGTCGGTGAAAACCATGGTGGACCTGCTCAGGCGTTGGGGATGATCGGACGGAAACGGAAGAGTTCGGCGGGGCGGAACGAGGCCCCGGTCTCGCGCTCGCCGGTCGGCTCAAGCCAGCCCCGGTCGAGCATGCGGCGGCGGAAGGCCGACTTGTTGAGCGACTGGCCGAGGATCGCTTCATGCACGTCCTGCAGGGCGCGCAGGGTGAACCGCTCGGGCAGGAGCGCGAAGGCGAGGGAGGAGTAGTCGATCTTGCCCCGCAGCCGCTGCATCGCGACGCCGAGGATTTCAGCGTGGTCGAAAGCCAGCGACAGGCGGCCGTGCTTGCCCGCAGCCTGCGCCTTGCCGTCGCCCGGCATAGTGATCCGCGCCAGCGACAACGCGGGATCGGCCTCCAGCGCGGCAGCGAAGCGATCCGCCGGAAGCAGGGCGAAATAGGCCACGCTTATCACCCGCATGCGCGGATCGCGTTCGAGGGCTCCGAAAGTGTAGAGCTGCTCGACATAGGCGCCGTCCATGTGCGCCTTGTCGGCGAGCACCCGGCGCGCGGCCGAGTCCAGATCCTCATCGACCGAAACGAACCCGCCGGGCAGCGCCCAACTGCCTGCATGAGGGTGCTCATCGCGTCGGACCAGCAGGGCCGCCGGGGCTCCATCGACTATCGACATGAGCACGAGATCGACGGCGACCGAGGGGCGATCGTAGCCTTGGGCATCGTAACCCGCCAGAAATTCGGCCTCGTCCTGGAGCACGTCCTGAACCCTTATGCGCAAGATGCACTTTACTTATGTTCACAGTAAGTATATGTCAAGTGCATCAGCAGTACCCGGAGGATCCGATGAGCGGTTTCGTGATTGTCGTGGACATGCAGCATGATTTCGTGCGGAGTTCCGGGGCGCTTCCGGTCCCCGATGCCGAGGCGATCGTCGCGCCGATGCAGGATTGGCTGGCCTCGCTCGACCCGCGCGAGGTGGCGGGCGTGCTCATGACGTTCGATACCCATGTCGTTGCGGAATATGTTGGTTCTGCAGAGGCGGAACAGTTCCCCATTCATTGCCAGAAGGGCACCGCAGGCTGGGTAAGCGTGCTCGACGTAGCCGCAATAGATTCTGCCATCCCGTTGTACACACTGGAAAAGGGTGTGTTCGACATGTGGCAGCAAGCGGACCTGCGCATCCGCTCTGGTCAGGGCGAGGAGTTCGAGCGGGATGCGTTCTTCCGCGATCTCGCCGGCCGAGGAATCGACTGCGTGACTGTAGTGGGAGTGGCCGCTGACTTCTGCGTGCGCTGGGCCGTGGAGGGTTTGCTCACGCGCGGTTTCAAGGTCGAGATGCCCGCTTCGCTGACGCGCGGGATCGGCAAGGATGCCCATGTCGTGGCGCAGGAACTTGGCCATGAGGATCGCCTGTGCCTGGCCGGATGAGCAACTGTTGCACCGATAGATAAATCCTCACTGTCCGGCGGTTTGCCGTCCAGTGGATAATCACCGTCGCTTTCGTGATCTCGCCTTCCGATGGGGTAAGGGTCGGTACGCCCCATCTGAGGAACTACCATGACGCGACTTGACCAGCCCGGAACGGACAGGGCCATCGGCCCCGCCGTCGCCTGGGTCACCGTCGGCACGCTCTTTCTGGCGCAGATCGTGTCCACCATCGATCGCGGGATGCTGGCTCTGGTGATCGATCCGGTTCGCCGCGATCTTTCGATCAGCGAGATGCAGATCGCGCTGCTGCAGGGGTTCGCGTTCTCAATCTTCTACGTCACCGTCGGACTGCCGCTGGGTGCCGTGGCGGACGTGGTGAACCGGCGCCGCCTGCTTATCGGCGGGATCGTGATATGGAGCGCGGCGACGATCGCGGGCGGTTTTGCGCAGGGTTTCGGGTCGATGTTCGCCTCGCGTCTGTTTATCGGCGTCGGCGAGGCGGTGCTGGGGCCTTGCGCTGTCACGATGATCAGCGACCTGTTCCCGCCGCATCGCCGGGGACGGCCCATGGCGCTTTACGTCTTCGGCAGCATGATCGCCTACGGCCTCGGCTCGCTGGTCAGCGGGGTGATCCTGGACCTGGCGCCCAGGGGCGTGTTCGCCGGCCTGCCGATCATCGGTGAACTCGCCCCGTGGCGCATCGCCTTCGCGCTTGTGGGAGCGTCCGGCCTGCTGATCGTGATCCTGCTGTTCCTGCTGCGCGAACCCGCACGCCGCAGCGATGCCGTCACCGGGTCGGAGCCGAAGCTCTCCTTCGCCGAGGGGCTCGGCCTGCTGGCGGCGCAGCGCGGGGTGTTCCTGCCGCTTTACGGATCGCTGGCGCTCTATGCGATGGGCGGTTCGGTGGCGACGGGATGGGGCGCCGTGTTCCTCACGCGCGCTTTCGGGTATCACGTCGGCGCGGCCGGAAAGGGCCTCGGCACCAGCCAGATCGCATGGTCGGTCGCCGGAGCGCTCGTCGCCAGCGTCGTCGTCGACCGTGTCGGCGCGCGCTCGGGAGCGCTTGGGCGGACGCGGCTTGCCGGAGCCCTGTCGCTGCTCGGCATTCCTTCGTGCCTGCCGCTGCTGTCCGGCAGCGCTCCGCTGGCCATGGTCATGCTGGGCGAGATCATGCTGGTCAGCGCCATTTACGGAACCACGATGCTGTCGGTGATCTCGGAGATCACGCCCACCAAGGTGCGCGGCTTCGCGGTGGCGCTCTATGCCTTCGTGATGACGATCATCGGCGCCTCGCTCGGCCCGCTGGCGGTGGCGTGGCTGACCGAGTCCGTGTTCGCCTCCCCGGCGGCGGTGGGTCGATCCATGGCGATCGTCGGGCTCTGTGCCTTCATCGCGGCGTCGCTGCTCGCTTTCCGCGCGGCTTCGCGCATCACCTCCGACCAACGGAACTGACCATGTCCAAAATCCTGCGCGGCTATGCGCCGAGCCGCTTCGGCCAACTCCACTATCGCATCGCAAAGTGCGACACCCCTGACGCCCTGCCGCCGCTGCTGTGCCTGCACCAGACGCCTAGCAACAGCGGCGACTGGCTACCGGTGATGGAGCCCCTGTCGGCCAAGCGCACCGTGATCGCCGTCGATACGCCGGGCTACGGCATGAGCGATTCCCCGCCCGAGCCGGTCACCATCGAGGACTTCGCCGAAATCATGGCGCAGTTCATGGCCGACCTCGCCGCTGAGGGCGAGATCCCGGCCGGTCAGTTCGACGTCATGGGCTTTCACACCGGCTCGATCATCGCCACGCAGCTTGCCCGCAGTCTGCCGGAGCGGGTTCGCCGCGCGGTGGTCTTCGGCCTTGCCGCCTTTCCGGCCGAGCAGCGCGAAGCCAAGCTCGCCAACCTTCTTACGGCGTTCCCACCGCCGGGTCCGGACTTGGCGCATGTCGAAAAGCTCTGGGCGATCATCGGCGAGCTGAGCGACCCGCGCATCTCCTACGAGGAGCGTCACATCAGCATGGCCGAGTGCCTGCGCCTCGGCGCGCGGATGCCATGGGGCTATATCTCGGTCTATCGCTTCGACTTCCTCGGCGCGATGGCCGAAGTGGCGCAGCCGGTGCTGGTGATGAACCCCGAGGATGACTTGTGGGAGCCGACGCTCGCCAACTCGCACCACTATCCCAATGGCCGCCGCGTCGATCTCCTCGGGGTGAAGCATGGCGTGCTCAAGCTGGAGAACGCGCGCGTCGTCGGCGAGATCGACGCCCACCTGAGCTGATTACTTGAGCCGGGCGGCGGACATGCCACATTGTCCGCCGATTAGGTCGCCAAGGCAAAGGAAAACCCGTGAACCTCGTGCAGCTCAAGCGAATGATCGCGATCTACGAGAGCGGGAGCCTGCGCAAGGCATCGAAGATGGTCGGCATCACGCAGCCCGCGCTGACGCTCAGCATCCGCCAGCTGGAGGAGGAGTTCAACACCAGCCTCTTCGAGCGCGGCCCCAACGGCGTGCGCCCGACCGAGATGTGCGAGAAGCTGGTCCAGCGCGCGCGCCTCATGCTGATGGAGGAGCAGCGCATTCTCCACGACCTCGCCACCGCCAACCGCGTGCCCAAGGTGGCGGTGGGGGTGCATCCGATCATCATGAACGATACGATGAGCCGCGCCATGCGCCAGTTCGTCGAGCAGGCGGGCCACGTGGATATGTGGGTGCGCGAAGGCTACACGACGCAGCTGCTGGACCTGCTGTCATCAGGCGACCTCGACTTCGCATTCTGCGGATTGCCTGAAGGTTACGCCGACGATGCGCTGGAATTCGAGCCGCTGTTCAAGCGCGAATATGCCGTCGTCGCCGCGCCGGACCACCCGGTTTTCGCTCTGACGGAGGACGATTTCGCCAGGGGCACCGACTTCGTCTGGGCGCATGTCAGCGCCTACGAGACGGCCGATCCGATCGACAACGACGACGTCGTGAACATGCTGCGCCGGTTCGGCTACGGACCTCAGAGCAAGTCGGTGAAAGCCTCGTCCACGACTTTCGTGAAGGCCATGATCCTGCACTCGGGCATGATCGGCATGGTCGCGTGCGAGGCTGTCGCCGACGAACTGGCGAGCGGCACTTTGAAGCGTCTGGCGGGCTCGGAAATTCCGGCGCCCGCCTTCGGCTTCATTACTCTCAAGGATCGCTACGAGACCCGCACCGTCCGGCTGCTCAAGGCGACCATCCGGCAATGGTGCGCTCGCAAGCCGAACTGAGCGCCAGTCACGTCTCGTCGAGGAAGGCCTTCAGCACACGGGCCGTGGCAGGCGGATTGTCCTGCATCACGAAGGCGCCCGAGTTCTCGACTATCATGGTCTTGCCGCGCTTCAGTTCGGCTTCCGCGGCGCTGCCGAACTTGAGGTAGGCCTTGTCGAACTGGCCGTAGACCAGCAGCGTCGGGGCTTCGATCCGGTTCATGGTTCCGGCGATCTCGGTGATCGCGACACCGCGTTCGGAAGGCTGGATCCACTTGCCCGCCGACTTGCGGCTGAGGATGCCCTCGGCATTGATCGGGCCGGTATTGATGATGCCGAAGGTCTTTGACAGCAGTTCCGGCGGCGTCGGAACCGGGTCGCCATTCTTGTCGAACAGGGTGCCCTGCTTGTCGTCCACCGCAACCTTGATCTCGGCCAGTGAGCGGCGATGGCCGAGAGCACAGGAGACGAGCGCGAGCTTGCCCACCCGCTCCGGCCAGAATGCGGCGAGCGGCACGGCGAGGCAGCCGCCGAGCGAGGTGCCTATCAGGTCCACCTTGTCGAAGCCGAGTTCGTCGAAAGCACCGACCAGCAGCGCGGCCGTCTCGCCAAGACTCTGGATGTAGGGCGCCGGGCCGTCCCAGCGCGAGCCGCCGTGACCGGGAAGGTCGAAGGCATAGACCTGCCGCCCCTCGGCCAGCATCGGCGCGACATGGCGCCAGTCGGACAGCCAGCCACCCAGCTTGTGCAGCAGCACCACCGGCAGCTTGCCTACAACCGGCTCTCCGATCACGGCATAGTGCAGCACGCCGCCCGCACGGCGCAGTTCGCCGAAGCGGGTCCACTGGCCTTTCGGGGGCGTCGGCAGGCTGGCAGCTTTCTGCGCGGCGAGGGCGGGAAACGCGCTGACTGCTCCGGCCAGACCTATACCCCGGGCAACATCACGACGGCTCAACATGGTCCTATTCCTCTTCGAAAGTGGCTGTAGCGGTCAGGCCCACATGCGGGGTTCGCACCCCAGCGCGGGATTGGCGACGAAGGCATTTTCCGGGCGCGGCAGGCCGAGGTTCTCGCGCAGGGTATCGCCTTCGTACTCGGCGCGGAACAGGCCGCGCTTCTGAAGGATGGGGATGACCTGGTCGACGAAATCCTCCAGCACGCCGGGCTGGTAGTTGGGCGAGAGCGAGAACCCGTCCGCAGCGCCCGCGCGGAACCAGTTCTCGCACAAGTCCGCCACCTGCTCGGGCGTGCCGGTATAGGAGAAGCTGGCGCGCGAGACGACGACGCGCCGGGCGAGCAGCCCGATCGGCAGGTCCTCTTCGCGGGCCATGCGGATGATCGACTGCTGTACCCACTTGCCGCCGTTGGTCTCGGGCAGGTCGGGCAGGCGATCATTGACCGAGAGGTGTGAGAGATCGACGCCGAGTTGCAGGCTGAGAGTGCGAAGGGCCAGAGCCTCGGGCACGAGGTCAAGCAGTTCCTCGTCGGCACGGCGGGCCTCGGCCTCGCTGGCGCGGACCATCAACTGGACCGAGGGGATGATCTTCACGTGATCCGGGTTGCGGCCGAAGGCGGCGGCGCGGGCGCGCATGTCGTCGCGGAACTCCTTCGCGACTTCCACTGAACTGGCGGCGGTGAAGATCATGTCCGCGGTGCGCGCGGCCAGCGCGCGGCCGGGGCCGGAGCCGCCCGCCTGCACGATGATCGGGTGCCCTTGCGGTGGGCGGGCGACATTGAGCGGACCGGCGACGGTGAAGTGCTCGCCCTTGTGACCCAGTTCGTGGACCTTGGCGGGGTCGAAGTAGCGTGCCGCGTCGCGGTCGCGCAGGATCGCGCCGTCCTCCCAGCTGTCCCAGAGGTTCCTGGCTACGTCCACGAACTCTTCGGCGCGGGCGTAGCGGGCGTCGTGGTCCATGTTCAGGTCGCGCCCGAAGTTGCGCGCCTCGCCGTCGCTGGCGGAGGTGACGACGTTCCAGCCCGCGCGGCCCTTCGAGATATGGTCGAGTGAGGCAAAGCGGCGGGCGATCGCGTAAGGCTCGTTGTAGGTGGTCGAGGCCGTGGCGATCAGGCCGATGTGCTTCGTGACGACGGCCAGCGCGGCGAGCAGCGTGGTCGGCTCCAGCTTGCCCGCGTAATCGGTGGCGGCGAAGGCGTCCTTGCCGGAAATGCTCGGAAAGCCCTGGGAATCGCCTGAGAAGTAGCAGTGCATCTTCCCGCGCTCAGCCGTCTGGGCGAGGTGGGCGAAATGGGCGAAGTCGTGCTGGTCCACGGCAGGCGCGCCGGGCCAGCGCCATCCGCCCGGGTGCGCGCCGCTGTTGTGGATGAAGGTGGCCAAAATCATCTGGTTGGGGTCGGGCATGGTACGGGCTCCGGAGAGATCACAAGTGGCTGGCGCCGATGACGCGCGCCAGTTCGCCATCCGCCGGGGCGGAGCGATAGGCGCGCGCGGCGGCCGCGAAACAGGCCGCCGCCAGCACGAGGCAGGGCAGGACGACGAGGACGAACGAGGCGGCGATGCGCGATGGATCGCCGAGCACCTTCTCCGAGACGAAGGCGATGGCGAACGGCCCTCCGGCGCCTGCGGGCAAGGCCGCGACGACGCTGAGGAAGGCATAGGAGAAGCCGCGCATGTCGTTGGGCACGATCTCCTGCACGGTCGCGTTCATCGCGACGTTGAGCATCGGCGTGGTCAGGCTGATCGTGGCGAGCGCCGCAATGGCAAGGCCAAGGCCTGGCGCATAGCCCGCGAACGCGGTGGGCAGGGCGACCAGCGGCAGCACCGCCATCAGCCCGATGCGCCCGGCCTTGCGGGTGTCGGCCGCGAAGCCGCCGAGCAGGTAGCCGGAGACCCCAGCGATAAGCATGCCGAGGCCGAGCAGGTTGGCGATCTGGGGTAGCGTCAGCCCATAAGTGCGCATCAGCAGCGGCGCGGTCCATGAGGTCACACCGACGAAGGCGAGGTAATAGAGGCAGAAACCCGCAAACAGCGGCACGACCAGCTTCCGCTGGCGGCCGAGATAGGCCAGCTTCTCACCCACCCGCGCGGGCGCTTTTGCCTCAGCGGTAAGGCCGCGCCGGACGGGCTCGCGAATGGTCAGGAAGGCGAGGCCCACGGCCGGGCCGACGATGCCGCAGAGCAGGAACGCGCTGCGCCACGGGACGACGAGGCCATAGCCCGGCAGCGCGATATGCACCTGCGCTGCAAGGATCGCGCCCGGGATCACCGAGGACAGCGCGGTGCCGATCGTCGCGCCGATGAGGTAGGCGCTGAGGGCCCGGCCGCGCCGGTCGGGCGGGAACATGTCGGCGATCAGCGACATGGCGGCAGGTGCGACCGCCGCTTCGCCAAGGCCGACGAGGGCCCGAAACACGAAGAACGTCTCGAAATTCGGCGCGAGGCCGCCGAGCGCGGTGGACAAACTCCAGACGATGATCGCGCCGCCCAGCACGCGCTTGCGTACATGTCGGTCCACCAGAGAGCCCAGCCACAGCCCGCACACTCCGCTCAGCAGCGAATAGGCGAGGCCCATGAGCAGACCCATGCGGATGTCGTCGATGCCGAGGTCGGCCTTGATCGGCTCGGCCAGCACGCCGACGATGGCCTTGTCAATGCTATAGAAATTGGCCGCGAGGAAAAGCAGCAGCATCGGCCAGAGCGTCTGGCGGAGCGGAGGGAAGGGCGCCGGGGTGTCAGTCGACACGAACGGTGCGCCCGTCGATGCAGGCCATCAGGCGGCCGTCGGCATCGTTGAGGATCTCGACCGTGTCGCCGTCGAGGTAGATGATGTCCTCGAAGTGGAACTTGCCGATCTCCGGGCCGATCCAGGGCAGGTCGCAGCTCAGGACCATGCGGTCTACCAGTTCGAAACTGTGCATGCCTCCGCCCGGATGCGGGTTATCGGTGTGCTCCAGCCCGACCGAGTGGAGGCCGCAGGCGCGGAACTCGGGGTTGCCGTGGGCCTGGATCGAGGCGACGACGGCCTTCTCCACGTCGCTGGAGAGGCGACCGGCGCGGAACTCCGGCAGCGCCGCCTGCCAGCCAAGCCGCGTAGCATTGTAGCGCTTGAGCTGTTCGGGCGAGGGCTCGCCGATGACTGCGGTGCGGCCGATGTCGCTGGTGTAGTGCGAGAACTCGGCGGTGGCGTCGAAAGTCACCATGTCGCCCTGCTGCAGTTCGGCATTCTTGGGCAAGCGGCCGAAGCCAGGGCGGTAGGGGGTGATGAGCAGGAATACCGGGCGGCCGCCCGCCAGCGCGGCGGCGGACCAGAACACCCGCTCCGCCTCGGCGCAGGTGGCCCCGGCGGCAAGCGCCTCGGCCGAGAGCTGGAGCGACAGTTCGGTCTTGCGGGCGGCGGCGCGCATGTTGGCCATCTCAGCGAGCGTCTTGACCATGCGCATGTCGCGCAGGAGATCGCGCGCCGGGACGACGTCGATGGTGCCGCCGAGCAGTTCGTTGACGTCGAGGCCGAGGCCGCGATCCTCGAACGCCACGCGCGAGCAGTCGAGGCCGAGTTCGCGCAAGTATTGCGCCACGGCTTCCTGATGGTTCTGCGGCAGCCCCTCGGCGGTCAGCGCGGCCTGCACGCCGCCCGCGCCGATGCCGGGCTTGCGGGCGTAGCCGCGCACCGCCATCCACGTGCCCTGCCCCTGCTGGGGCTGGCCCATATCGACCTCGACGGTCAGCACGGCGGCATCGAGCGCATGGTCGCGCGGCAGGATCGCCAGCGCGAGATCGCCGAAGCCCCAACTGGCGTCGGTGGCCCAACTGGAGAGGTAGTAGGTATTGATCGGGGTCGAGGCGACGACGACCGCGATGTCCTCGCGGTCCATCAGGGTGTCGGCGCGGTCTCGATTGATGAGCATCAGGTCAGTTCCGTCTGGAGGTATCAGGCGACAGGCGCGGAGCGGCGGCCACGCACGAGGCGGCCGGGCAGGGCACCCGTGGGGGTATCGTCGCGGGCGGTGACGACGCCGGAGAGGATCGTCGCGGCGTAGCCGCTTGCCCCTTGCGTCAGGCGGCGGCCACCGGCGGGAAGGTCGAAGCTGGCGCGCGGCGGGGCGAGGCGCAGGCGGTCGTAGTCGATGACGTTGAGGTCCGCCTTGTAGCCCGGCGCGATGATCCCGCGATCGCCGAAACCGCCGACATGGGCGGTGTGGCCGGTCATCAGGTGCACTGCTTCGGGGATCGACAGACGCTCGCCCACGCGGTCGCGGGTCCAGTAGGTGAGCAGGAACGTCTGCATGCTGCCATCACAAATCGCGCCGACATGCGCACCGCCGTCGCCGAGGCCGAGCACGGTGTCCTCGCGCCGCAGCATGTGGTGGACGACGTCGAGGTTGTAGTGCGTGTAGTTGCGTGCCGGGAAGTAGAGGATGGCCTGGCCATCCTCCTCCAGCAGCGCGTCGTAGGCGACTTCGTGGACACTGCAGCCGCGCTGGGCGGCGATGATGTCGAAGCGAGCGCTTTCGGGCGGGGCATAGTCGGGGTTCTCGCCCATGGCATAACACTGGGAGACTTCGCGCATGAACGCGGGATACGTCTTTGGGTCGAGCGGCAGGCCCATTTCCGAGAGGATCGCGGCCTTCACCTCAGGCTTGCGCATTTCCCGCGCGCGGGCGACGAGGGGCAGGTGCTCGATAGCTTCGTAAGTCGGGCAGCCGCGGAAGGGGCTCAGCGACAACTGGTGGCCGAACAAAACGCCGACCGGGCGGCCCACGACCTGTCCATAGATGTCGATCCCCTGCGCCCGGCTCGCGGCGCAGGCGTCGGCGATCTCGCGCCAGCGATCGGGCGCTTCGTTATACTGCAGGAGCGGGAAGGTCACCGTCTGTCCCGAAGCCTCTGCCACGCGCGAGAGCATGCGGAATTCGGACGAGAAGCCGTTGCCGGTGTCGAATTCGGAAGCCGACATGAACAAGTGGCGGCCAAATGGCTTCATGGCCATGGCGATGGTGAGGAGTTCGTCCTCGCTCGCGGTGGTGACCGGAAGCTGGTCGCCGCTCGCGGTGCGGTGGCCGATGACGCGGGTGGTGGAGAACCCGAAGGCGCCTGCCTCCAACCCTTCGCGCACGATGGCGCCCATGGCCTGCATGTCGGTGCCGGTGGCGGGTTCGCGCTCGATGGCGCGCTGGCCCATGACGTGGACGCGCACCGGAATGTGCGGGACGGCGACGGCGAAGTCGGCATCCATGTGCCGCTGCTCGATCGCATCCATGTATTCGGGAAAGCTCTCCCAGTTCCACGGCAGGCCCTCGGCCATGACGATGCCGGGAATGTCCTCGACGCCTTCCATGACGTCGATCATCTGTTCGCGCATGTCGGGGCGGCAGGGCGCGAAGCCGACGCCGCAGTTGCCCATCAGCACGCTCGTCACGCCGTGATTGGTCGAGGGCGAGAACTGCGTGTCCCAGGCGACCTGGGCGTCGTAGTGGGTGTGGATGTCGACGAAGCCGGGCGTAACCAGCTTGCCGCGCGCGTCGATCTCCTCGCGCCCGGAGCCGGAGACCGCCCCCGTCGCGACGATCTTGCCGCCGCGCACCGCGACGTCGCCTTCGAAAAGATCGGCTCCGGTGCCGTCGGCGACAGTACCGCCGCGAATGACCAGATCGTATTCGCTCATCGTCGTATCCATCTGCTCGAGTTGAAATACCGTGTGCGGCGGGGTGCGAGGGTGCTCCCCGCCGCGCATCGGCACTCGTCAGAACTTCACGGTCGATCGCACACCGAACGTGCGCAGGTCGCGCAGCGCCACCGCAACGCCCGAGAACGGCGAGAGGTAGGAGTTGGTGCGCTCCAGCAGGGTGAAGTCGATGGCGGCCGGATAAGCCTTGTTGTTGAACAGGTTGGTCACGAAACCTTCGAACGTGAAGCGATCGTTCCCGAAGCCTGCGCGCAAGTTCACCTGCGTCATGTCCGGCGTCTTCGTCAGGTTGGAGGCATTGGTGTAGACCCCCGACTTGTACGTGAAGTCGGCGCGGGCAAAGGCCTCCACGTCACCGCGCAGCGGCATCGTGTAGTTGGCCGAGACCGAGCCCGACCAGCGCGACGCCAGCGGATTGTGGTTGCCGCTGAAGTCGGTGATGCCGGTAAGGGCGGTCACCGTGGGCGCGCTCAGCTTGCGGATGTCGCTTTCGTTGTACGAACCGTTGGCCGAGAGGGTCAGGTGGTCGGTCGCCGCGAAGGAGAAGTCGCCTTCGAGGCCGTACATCTCGACCTTGCCGGTGTTGAGCTGGGCCTGGATGTTGTAAACCACGCTCGTCGCCGGATCGACCAGGGTGATGACGTTGGCGTTCAGCTGGTCCTTCCAGATGCCGTAGTAGGCGGCAACGGCGTAGCGCACGCGGTTGTCGAACGCCTTGCCCTTGGCGCCGATCTCGAAATTGTCGAGCTTTTCCGGTTTCACCGCGATGCGCAGGCCCGCGTCCGCCGCCAGAACCTGTGCCGCCGGGCTCAGGTTGGAGAGGAACACGGTGTTGAATGCCGCCGGGTTCACGCCCTTCGAGTACGAGGCATAGACCATCATGTCCGGTGTCACGTCGTAGTTGACGATCACGCGAGGGGTGAAGTTCTTGTAGGTCTGCTTGGCGAGAACCGAGCCTTCCTCGTAGAAGCCCGGCGTCGCGAAGGCGGCCGAGGCGATGGTCTGGCCGCCCGGGCGGGCATAGGCATACATCGTGTCGATCTGGTAGCGGCCGTCGAAGTTGACGCTCAGTTCCGGCGTGATCTTGTAGCCCAGGCCGAAGAAGGCGCCGAAGGTGCGGTTGCGGGTCTTGCCCGAAACGACGCTGAACTGGCTGGTGCCGAGCGCGCCGTTGTTGCCGCCGCCGCCGCCCTGGAACGTCGCGTTCAGATAGCTGCCACCGAGCGTGGCGGTGAACGGTCCGCCATCATCATAACTTGCACGAAGTTCCTGCGAGAAGTCCTTGGATTTGGCTTCGACGAGGTAGGGATAGTCGAAGTAGCTCGGTGCTCCGGGCGCCGTGCCGACCGCGTTGGTCGAATTCGGCGCAGTGGTGTTGTAATAGAGGTCGAGGTCCGACAACTGGCTGCGGCGCTCGTTGTTGTAGCCGGTGAGCGAGGACAGAGTGATGCCGCTGCCGACCTCCCAGTCGACGTTGAAGTGCAGGTGATAGAAGCGGCTGCGCAGGCCATAGCCCTGGACGCCGTCCTCGGGGTTGATCAGGCGGCCCTTCGGGTTGGCGAGGAAGTCCTCGATGAAGGGCGTGTTGACCGTGTTCATCGAAGGCGCGCCGGCGGGCAGGCCGGGCAGGGTGCCACAGAAGTAGCGGTTGGCGCCAAAGGCGCAGTTCGAGGAATCCGGCACGATCACCGCGCCGTTCGAAGGGTTGGTGACGGCGTGCGCCGCCAGCAGGCCGGTCGCGTTCGGACCGTCGTTGTTCTTCGAGATCATCGCGAAGGCCTTCGCCTTCAGGTTCGAGGAAGGGGTGAACTCCATCGCCAGCGTCGCGGCGCGGGTGCGCTGGTCGCCGAGCGTCTGGCCGGGCACGCCCTGGTTTTTCCACGAACCGCCCTTGGCCATTTCCTGCACGGTCGCGCGGAAGCCGACGAGGCCCTCGATCAACGGCGCGCCGATGGAGGCCTGGATGTCATGGTTGTTGCGCGTGCCGACCATGCCCGAGAAGCTGCCTTCGAGGCGGTCGGGCGTGGACTTGGTCACGACGTTGACGGCACCGGCGAAAGTCTGGCGGCCGAAGTAGGCGCTCTGCGGGCCTTTCAGCACTTCGATACGCTCGGGATCGGAGATCGTCTGGATCGCGGTGGCGGTCGAGACCGGCACGCCGTCGATGAACATCGAGGCGGTCTGGACCGAAGCGCTGGAGGGCGTGAAGCCGCGGATGATGACCTGCTGGAACGAGCGGTCGTTGCGACCCGACGAACTCGACACGATCTTCATGCTGGGCGTGAAGGAGGCAAGGTCGGTGACCGACTGCACGCCGCGCTTCTGCATGTCCTCGCCCGTCAGGGCGGTGACCGAGATCGGGGTCTTGAGAATGTCCTCGCCGCGCTTGCGGGCAGTCACGACGATGTCGCCGGGCGCACTCGCAGTCGTATCGGCGCCGGATGCCTGCGCATTGGCGTTGGTCGAAAGGCCCAACGCGACGATCATCGACGTGCAGGACAAAAGAACGGCGCGATGTAGCGCCGACGTGCTGGTCATGATTGCTTTCCCCATTTCGATCCCTGACCATTATTGGTCTGAGTTTTGAGATCGTTCTTCCTGCGTGAAACTTTTATCGTGTTTCTTTATTAAGCATTGCATCGAGCACTGGACGGCTTGCTGTCATCAAATCGCCGCTTGATGAGTGCAAAGTAACATCGGTTTTTTCCGCTTCGGAAATCAGAACCCCTTATCACCTCCAAGGAATCCTGATTAGCGTGGGCGGCCAAGTCGTGCTCGTTATCCGGACATGTCAGGGGGCGAGGCTGGCTTCGGCCGCCGTTCCCGACGAGGGTGATCCCCGACAGGCTCAATTCTTCGACGCGAGGCGCCAAAGACGTCATGAAACTGCTTGCGTTCCTGATGCAGACCGGTGGCCATATCGCCGGTTGGCGCCACTCCCGCGCCGCCGACAATGCCCTGTGCGACGCCGACTATTTTCGCGCACTTGGCCGCACTGCGGAGAAGGGGCTGTTCGACGGCGTCTTCCTGGCCGACTACCTCGGCTATCATCCGGTCCGGGGCGCCTCGGTCTTCGCCGGGCTGGAGACGCCCAAGCTGGACCCGCTCGTGGTGCTGGCGACGATCGCGGCGGAAACACGGCACCTCGGCCTGATCGGCACGGCGTCTACCACGTACAATCATCCCTACGATCTGGCCCGCCGCTTCGCCTCGCTTGATCACATGAGCCGTGGCCGCGCGGGCTGGAACATCGTGACCTCCACCATGGAGAACGAGGCGCACAATTACGGTTTCGACAGCCACCTCGCACATGGCGATCGCTACGCCCGGGCAGAGGAGTTCGTGGCCGTTGCGCGCAAATTGTGGGACAGCTGGCAGGAAGGCGCCGTCGTCGCCGACAAGGCAAGCGGGCGCTACACCGACCCTTCGCGTATCAGCGCCGTCGATCACGAAGGCGCGAACTTCAGGGTCGCCGGGCCACTGACCGTACCGCGTCCGCCGCAGGGTCACCCGGTGCTGGTGCAGGCGGGGGCCTCGGCCACCGGCCAGCGCTTCGCCGCAGCGACCGCCGAAGTCATCTTCACCTCGCACCCGACGATCGAGACGGCGAAGGCCTTCCGCTCCGCGATGCACGCGCAACTGGCCGGGTTCGGCCGCACGTCGGACGGTCTCAAGATCATGCCTGCGGTCACCCCGGTCATAGGACGTACCCTTGCCGAAGCCGAAGATCTCAAGCACGAACTGGACGACCTGATCCCGGCCGAGATCGCCATCTCCAAGCTCGAAGGGCTGCTCGGCAATATCGACCTGTCGCAGGCAGACCCCGACGGTCCGCTGCCGCCGCTGCCGGAAACGGCGCTGGCTGGCCAGAACTCGACGCGGGACCGCGTGCTCGAACTGGCGGAGCGCGAGGGCCTGCCGGTGCGCGAGCTGGCGCGCAGGGTCGCGGCCGGTCGGACCGGGCACACCATCGTCGGCACCGCCGAGGACGTGGCCGGGACGCTTATAGAGTGGGAGAAGCAGGGCGCCGCCGACGGCTTCGTCATCTCCGCACCGTTCCTGCCGGGCGGGCTGGAGGACTTCGTCGATCACGTCGTCCCGATCCTTCAGGATCGTGGCCATTTCCGCAGGGAATACGAAGGCGCGACCTTGCGCGAGAACCTGGGTCTCACCGTTCCCGTCAATGCCTTCGACCTCGATCCCGGCCTGAGGTCCCGTCCCGAAATCTGGTGAGCCGTAAAACCCCGTCCTGCGCGCGGCACGTCGGCTGACGACGCCGCGCCTTTATCCGTGCCTCAAGGAAACGACTGTCCCATGCCCGCGCTTGCGCCCCTGATGAACCGTGCCGTCGCCGAACGTGTGCTCACCGAGAGCGGCGTGTCGGCGCTGGTTCTGTCCGACCCGACGAACATCTACCACGCGACCGGCTTCTGGCCGCAGATGGTGCTGATGGGCCAGTCGGGCGCGGTCCTGGCGGTCGTCCCGGCGGCGGCCGATCAGCCGGTGATCCTGATCACCAGCCAGTTCATCCATTATCTCCACGACGTCGAAGACCCGGCCGAGGACGGCCCGCTCGACATCTTCCTCTATACCGCGCCCGAGGGACTGGAGGGCGACGCTGCAGCGCCGATTTTCCTCGACGAACCGCCGGGTGGACGCCCCGATCCTCTGGACATGATCAGCCGGACTGCAACACTGGGCGTGCTCTCGCGCAGGCCCGCCTATCCCGATGCCGCGTCGGCCCTGAAAGCGGCGGTGGCCGCTTATGGGACGAGCCTTGCCGTAGATACATTGAATGCGGCGGGGGCGCTGGGGCTGAGCGGCAAGTGCTTCCCCGCAGAGCCGCTGCTTCGCAGCATCCGCATGATCAAGTCGCCGGTCGAGATCGCGCTCATGCGCCATGCCGCCGCCAACAATGCCGAAGCCGCCCGCGCGGCGATCCTGTCGATGCGAGCGGGATCGACGTACGAGGAACTGCGGCTCGCCTTTTTCGCCGAGACCGGGCGGCGCGGCGGCGTGCCGCTCTTCGTTTCGACCGACAGCATGGCCATGCGGCGACGCGACGGCGTGATCAGGGACGGACGCAGCTTCCAGATCGATGCGGTCAGCCACTACGCCGGATACCACGGCGATTTCGGGCGGACGGTATTCGTCGGCACGCCCGACCCCATCGTCATGCGGATGGTGGAGGCTGCCGTCTGCGCCAACGAGGCCGTCGCCCGTGAACTGCGCCCCGGACTTCACTACTCCGATATCCGCCGGATCGGCCACGAAGCGGTGGCACGCGGCGGCTACGATGTGGCCGTCTCCTGCGCCACGCACAGCGTCGGCTTGTTCCATACCGACGAGGCGTTCAAGGATGGATCACTCAATTTCGAGAAGGACGACCACCGCATCGAGGCAAACATGGTCGTCAGCGTCGATTGCCCCGTGCTGCACCTCGACGCTACCGGGAACGTGCACCTCGAGGACTTGTGGCTGATCACCGAAGACGGCTGCGAACCGTTGAACGACCGCAGCGAGCCTTTCCTTATGATATAGCTATATATCTTTATTTTCAACATGATAAGATAATTACGTCAGGTTGCTTATAGTATTGCAGCGTATATCTCAAAATGTTAGCATAAATTTACCATATCTATATGAAAAATAATGTTTTCATGCGCAATTCAGCGTTGAAATCCCTTGTCTGTGAATATGTTGAGCGCGGGGGGTGGCTGTTCAGGCCTGCAGGTTGTCCACGACCGCACCGAACTCGGTCGAGGTTACGCGGTTCCGGCCTTGCTGCTTGCTTAGGTAGAGTTGGCGGTCCGCCTCCTTCATCCACATCTCGGGGGTCATGTCCGGCAGGCAGCGGGCACTGGCGACGCCAATGCTGACGGTAATGAACGGGCTGATCTGCGAACGTTCGTGCGGGATGTTGAGGGACTGCACATGCAGGCTGATTTCCTGCGCCACCAGCGCCGCGCCTTCGGGATCGGCACCGGGGAGAATGCAGGCGAACTCCTCGCCGCCGTAGCGAGCGGGAAGGTCGGACGCGCGCTTGACGGCACGGGTAAGCGCCGCGCCGACCATAACGATGCAGCGATCTCCGGCCGGGTGACCATACGTATCGTTGAACTGCTTGAAGAAATCGATGTCGATCATGATGACCGTCAGCCAGTCGCCGGTACGGCCGAGGCGCCCCACCTCGGACTTGAGCGCCTGCTCCATCTGGCGGCGGTTGCTGAGCCCGGTGAGGGCATCGGTCACCGCCATGCTGGCCAGCTGGTCACGCAGGCGCTTGAGTTCGATATGGTTGCCGACGCGGGCGCGCAGGATCGCGGGCTGGATCGGCTTTGTCACATAGTCGATCGCGCCCAGGGACAGGCCGCGCATCTCGTGATCGGTATCGCCAAGTCCCGTCGTGAAGATCACCGGAATATCAGCGAGTTGTGGGTCATCCTTAATCTGACGACACACTTCGAAGCCGTCGATCCCGGGCATCAGCACGTCGAGCAGGATGAGGTCGGGCGGCGTGGCCCGCGCCGTATCCAGCGCCTGCTGGCCGGAAGTGGAGAACAGGACTTCGTAGTCGTCCTCCAGCACCGCATTCATGATCTCGATATTCGAGACCTCGTCGTCGACGATGAGGATCGTGCCCCTGCTCATGCCGCTGCTCCTGCCTGGTCGACCGTCTCGGCGGCGGCTTCTTCCGCGTCGAGGAGGTCGATTGCCGTATCGTAGTCGAGTTTCTCAAGGGCGCGATTTACCGGGTGTGCCGCGCGCTCGTCGTCGTTGAGGCCGATCGCGGCGGCGTAGCGCCCGAAGCTGGCCCTCGCGCCGAGGCTGCGGCGACGCAGCAGGCCGCGCAATTCGTCGCGTGCCGTCGCCGCTGCGCTCATGTCGCGATCCCCCTCGGTCGCCGGGGCGGCTGCCGTGCGGTTCGCAGTGAGGCTGCGCGCGGCGGCGACGGCCGGAGCCAGCAGCGTCTCGAGGTCGACGATCGCGGACTGCGCCTGCAGCGCATCCCCATCGGCGAGCATCCGCTCGATCTCTGCCGCCGAGCGTTGGATGTCCGGCAGTTCCAGCGAACCTGCCACGCCCTTGAGGCTGTGCGCAAGGCGGCGCGCGTCGGCGAGCAGGCCGCCAGCGATATGGGTGCGCAGGTCCTGCCCGACGTTCGCATAAGTCTCGCCGAAGGTGATGATGAGCTTGCGCAGGAGCGAGGCCTTGCCGTTCACCCGCAGCAGGGCCGCGCGCAAGTCGAACGGCAGCAGGGTCTCTGGCAGGACCACGTCCTGTAGGGGAGCCTGCGCCGCCACGACGACCGGAGCGGGTGTCGCCACCGGCATTCCGGTGGCGACCGGCCTCAGCCAACGCTCGAGCGTGCGCATCAGCATGGCCGGATCGACGGGCTTGGAGATATGATCGTTCATCCCCGCGTTGAGGCAGCGCTGGCGCTCTTCCTCGTGCGCGTGGGCGGTCATGGCGATGATCGGCAGGCGGTCTGCGGACCATGTCTCGCGGATCAGGCGGGTTGCGGCAATGCCGTCCATTTCCGGCATCTGTACGTCCATGAGGACGGCCGCGTAGTTTCCGTTGGCGGCTTGCACGCGGTCGCAGCCGATGCGGCCGTTTTCCGCCTGGTCCACCACCAGACCGGCCTGCGTAAGCAGTTCGATGGCGATTTCGCGGTTGATCTCGTTGTCCTCGACCAGCAGCACGCGCGCGCCCTGGAACTGGGCCGCCACGCTCGGTGCATCTTCCGGAGTGGCATCGCCGGCCGGTCCGGCATCTCGCGAGGCCACCTCGATAATCGTCTCCAGCAGCGCGCGGGGTGCGATCGGCTTGGTCAGGACCGCGGCGACGTGGGCGGGGGTGCCGCCGGGCAGCAGGCTGTCGGCGCCGTAAGCGGTGACGATGAGGGTGCGGGGCAGCGGCGCGGCATGATCCATCGCCTGCATCGCCTCGACCGTCTGGAGGCCGTTCATGCCGGGCATCTTCCAGTCCAGCAGAACGAGGTCGTAGGCATGGCCGGCCTCGTCCGCGCCGCGGATGGCGCTGAGTGCTTCGTCACCCGACGCGACGAGATCGAGCGGGATTTCCCAGCCTGCGAAGATGTCCTGAAGGACCTGACGCGATGCCGAGTTGTCGTCGGCAGCGAGCACGCGCAGGGCGCGGATCTGCGGAGGCACGGCCGGCTCAAGCGCGGCGGTCTCATCCTCGCGCGCCATCTGCATGCGGGCAACGAAGGTGCTGCCTTGTCCGGGCGCGCTCTCGACGCGGATCGAACCACCCATCTGCTCCACGATCTGGCGGCATATCGCGAGGCCGAGGCCGGTGCCGCCGAAGCGCCGGGTGGTCGAGCTGTCCGCCTGCGAGAAGGACTGGAACAGCGCCGCCTGCTGCTCGGCGTTCATGCCGATGCCGGTATCGCGTACCTGCAGTTCGACGGTGAACTGGTCGTCGACTTCCGCGACGATGTCGAGGCCGATGGTGACGCTGCCGTTTTCGGAGAACTTGACAGCATTGCTGACGAGATTGAGCAGCACCTGGTTGAAGCGCAGTTCGTCGCCCATCAGGCGATGGGGCAGAGCGCGGGAAATCTCGGACGTCACACGGACCCGCTTGGCCTCGGCATCCCCTGCGACCAGCTGCAGCTGGTTGGCGACCGCGTTGCGCACGTCGAAGGGGTTGGCCTCCAGCGTCAGCTTGCCCGCTTCGTTCTTCGAGAAATCGAGGATGTCGTTGATCAGGCGCAGCAGCGACATGCCCGCCTGCCCGATCTTGGAGACGTAGTCCTTCTGCTTGGGGTCGAGGTCGGTTCGGCCGATCAGGTGGCAGAAGCCGAGGATCGCGTTCATCGGCGTGCGGATTTCATGGCTCATGTTGGCCAGGAACATGCTCTTGGCGCGGCTCGCCTCTTCCGCTTCGCGGGTGCGTTCGCGCAGGGCGAAGGATTCCACCAGCTGGTCGCTCAGCAGCACCAGCACGCTCGCCTGGAAGGTGACGATGACGGCATGGAGCAGCACGCGGCCGAGGTTGCCCCCGCCCGCGAAAACGACCGAGGGCAGCAGGTAGAGCAGCAACAGGTGATGCAGCGCCACGGCAGTCGCGGCGACCAGAACGGCGCGGCGATCGCACCAGCCGATGGTCAGCGTCAGCATGGCGAAGAAGTACATGTGCATGTCCATCTGCCACGGATGGCCGCGCAGCAGGACGAGCAGGATCGCCGGTTCCGCCATCAGCGCCACGGCGGAGAGGTAGCGCGTCGCAGGCGCGATGCCGTGCCGCAGCCACATCACGTGGTAGCTGCCCGCCACCAGGGCGCCCGCCAGCGCGGCGGCAACCGCATTGTGGCTCGTCAGCAGCGCCACCACGGCGAAGAGGGGCACGTGCGCCCAGAATAGCCAGAGGAGCAGGCGCCCGGACTTGCGGCGCAGTTGGTCGAGTTCGACGTTCAAGAGGTCTGCTCCTGCGAAGAAGGGGCGCCGCATCCCGCGACGGCCGGAACGGAAACAGCGAGCCACGCGCCCGCCTTGCGAAGCGACGCGGCGAAGTGGGCCTGGGAAGACCCGGCTATCACGACATTGGGCAGCGAACTGGTGGCTGCGAGGCGGCCGCCGGTCCGGGTGACGAGATTGACGCTATCGACCAAGGAGGAGGTCGGCGCCATGACCACGAGGTATTGGCCCGATTGCGTGCCCGAAAACAGCCAGCCAGCCGTCAGTCCGACGAGCCCCGCGGCGAGCAGTCCGGCAGCGGGCAAGAAGTCGCGCAGGCCACCTTGCGGGGAAGGGCCTTTCCGCGACGCGCAAGCACGCGACTCCGCCCGACGATGTATTGTCCAAGAAATCATGCCCACCGCCTACGAGACTATGGCTATTTTTTGGTTAAAGAGGTGCAGGATTCCCGTTCGATCCGGCACATTTCACTATTGTAACCGTCCGCCGGCCAGAGTGATTCCTCGCCCGCGTGGATGCGCGGCCATCAGGACCGCCGCCGCATCGCTCGGTACGGCGCGGGAATAGAAGAAACCCTGACCCAGCGTACACCCAAGCGCCATCAGCTTGCGTGCCTGTCCGGCCGTCTCGATCCCTTCGGCGATGACACGGATTCCGAGCTTCGTCGCGATGTCGATTATCCCCTCGACGATGATCTGGCTGGGGGCATGCGAAACGATGCGATCGACGAAGGACTTGTCGATCTTGATGTAGTCCACCGGCACGCTCATCAGATGCGTGAGCGAGGCGTAGCCGGTGCCGAAATCGTCGAGGGCCACCTTCAGCCCCTTGGCGCGCAGGGCTTCCACCGATTTCCGCACGACGCCCGCCTCGTCCATGTAGA
Organism: Novosphingobium sp. HR1a; assembly: GCF_015594425.1. Taxonomy (NCBI): domain Bacteria; kingdom Pseudomonadati; phylum Pseudomonadota; class Alphaproteobacteria; order Sphingomonadales; family Sphingomonadaceae; genus Novosphingobium; species Novosphingobium sp. HR1a. The sequence goes on along the minus strand of NZ_JABXWS010000092.1, from coordinate 55,332 downwards.
CGGATTCGGTCACTTCCAGACTGACGTGGCTCAGCGGCACCCCTTCGCGTTCGAAGGTATTGCTCAGCAGGCCGTAGATCGAGGCGCCGTGGAAGTCGGCGGACGAGACGTTGATGCTGACTTGCGGGACAGCGATCCCCGCCGCAAGCCATTCACGGATATCGCGCGCGACCGATGCCATCATGCGCTGGGTGAGAGTGCGTGCGATGTGGGAATCGGTCGTCGCTTCGTGGAACGAGGCGGCGGGCACGGCCTGTTCGCCGATGCGCATGCGGGACAGCGCCTCGAGGCCGACGACCTCGCCGCTGCGTATATCGACGACGGGTTGGTAGTGCGCCTCTATCCGGTTCTCGCGCAGGGCTGCGTTAACGTCGCGGATCGCGGTGAGACGCCGGGTCATCCGCGTTCCGATGCCCGGCCAGTAGCGCACGAAGCCGCCGCGCCCCGTCTCCTTGGCGTGATAGAGTGCGAAGTCGGCGTTCTGGCGCACCTGCTCGGCCGTGGTGTCGGCCAGCGAGCACTCGGCGAGGCCAATCGTGGCCCCCGGGGACACGACGTTGCCCCCGCAATTGGCGGTCGAGGAGATTTCGTCCAGATATGTCTGCGCCGTGCGTTCGAGATCGCGCAGCGCCGCCTCGCTCTCTACCACGATCGCGAATTCGTCTCCGCCGATGCGGTAGGCGCGGTCGGGGAAGGCGGCGATGGTCAGGCGGTCGGCAACTTGCCGGAGCAGGAGATCGCCCGCGCGGTGTCCGAAGGTGTCGTTGACGAACTTGAGGTTGTCGAGGTCGAGCAGGAACAGCGCCCAGCTACCCGGCCTGGCGGCATCGAGGTGGTGCAGGGCGGCATTGAAGGCTCCGCGATTGGCGAGGCCGGTGAGCGCGTCGGTATTGGCGCGCCGCTCGTATTCGACCACGCGCCGGTGCCGGTCGAGCGCGATCGCGCATACGTGGACGCAGCGCTCGACGATCTCGCGCTCGAGCTGCGACGGGCCGCGTTTCTCGCGGTAGTAGAAAGCGAAGGTGGCGACGGCGCGGCGGCGGGCGTCGAATATCGGGTGCGACCAGCAGGCCTTGATGCCCAGCGGCAGGACAAGGTGCTTGAAGTCCGCCCAGCGTGGATCGTTGGCGATGTCGGCGGTGGTGATCTCCTGCCCGCGATGGGCCGCGGTGCCGCAGGTGCCGACTTCGGGACCGATGCCGAGCCCCTCGATGGCCGCGCAGAAGCTCTGCGGAAGACTGGGGGCGGCGAGCGTGTGAAGGCGGCCCAGCTCGTCCACCGTAACGACCGAACAGACTACGTCGGGAACGAGGCGCTCGACTTCGAGGCACAGCCGCAAGGCTGTGTCCGCCAGTGTCTCGCCTTTGGCGATCATCTCGAGGATCGTATTCTGTAACTCGGTCATCGGCTCCCAGCCCGGTCAGCCGGGAGTCAGTCTGGCCGACAATGGTTAATTATTTTGCCATAGTCCTGCCGGGCCGTTCACGGGTCGCCTTCGTTCCGGCGCGGGTTCGACGCGCTTCGTCCTGCAGGCTCCACCCGGCAAGGATATCGCGCCGGATAGCGTCGATGCCTGTGGTCTCGCGCCAGGTCATGCCGATATCGCGCGCCTTCGCGCCGGGGCCGTGGGAGCCGGTCTCCCAGAAGCGGGATTCCTGCGGTCGGAACACCCCGGTCATGGTGCCGTCGCGGGCGGTGCCGTTCATCGTCGTCCAGTGGTCCGGGTGGATGTGTCGGTCCATGAAGCAGTCGATGAAGATCGCCTGTCCGACGGCGGCAGGGTCGGCATAGCGCCCGTCGGCGAAGCGCGTTGTCGGATGCCACGGCCGCGCGAGAGCCACGGCGCCGTCGGGCACCCCGGCCTCGCGGGTCAGGCGCGAGCGGTAGACGATGATGCCGTGCGCCTGCGACAACTGGGTCGATGGCGCGGCGATGAAAGACTGGAACTCGCCTGGAACATAAGGCTCACTGCGCGGACGGGAGCGGATCTCGCTGTCCTCGATCAGCAGTTGCCCGTTGCCGAAGATGAAGTCGATGTTGCCCGCCACCAGGCTGCGGCGCACCAGCGCCCGGCCGCCGTTGGTGAACAGCGTATCCTGATAGCCGAGGATTGCCGTGCGATCGACGAGCACGCGGTCGCTGTGCACGTCGAGGAGCAGGGCGACGGCCTGCGGGTTGGCGATGCGCTCCGCGCTGCCTTGCGGGTGGCGGTCATTGGCAAGGTAATCGAAGGTGTTCTCAATGGTCAGGTCGCGGATCACCACGTCCTTTGCGTCCACCATCAGCGTCGCCGAGCCGGGCGTGCCCCAGCCGTCGCGGTGCCAGGCTTTCGCGGTTTGCGCTACGGCGCCGAAGTGCACACGCGTGCGCTGCGCGCCGCTGCCGATCAGGCGCAGGCGATTGCGGGAGATCACCGGCTTCTCCGCATAGTCGCCCGGTGCCACGCGGATGGTGATCCAGTTCTCGGAACCGTCGCGCGCTGCCGCGTCGAGCGCACGTTGGATCGACGTGTAGCACGGCGCCGCGCCGTCCCCGCACGACGGCCGCACCACGTACTCGGTCGGCGCCGCCATCGCGGTTCCGGTGGACAGCATCGCTGCCAATGTGAACGCAAGTCTGCGGATCATTCAGGTGCGCTCCCTCGCGCCGGTTCAAGGGTTTTGAGGAAGCCGTCGATCTGCTCCGCGACGCGGGGCAGCCACGGTTCGAACAGCCAGAAATCGTGGGGGGCGTTCTCGAAGGCGAAGAAACGATGGGCGATGCCGTGATGTTCGAGGGAGGCGAGCACCGTGGCCTTGCCTCCGGTGAAGCGCGGGATGCCGCTGCTGACGATCAGCGTCGGCGGTGACTGTGCGCCGACATGGCTGGCGGCGCTCGCTTCCTTCCAGCGTGCGGCGGCGTGCTCGTAGGAACCGCCGAGCCAGCGCGCGGCGGGCGATGCCTCCCCGGCGGCATTCTCGAACTGCAGCGCCTGCGGGGTGGTGAAGTCCAGCACGCCGTCGAGGTCGATCAGCGCGGCGGCGGTGCGCTCCGTGCCGGAGCCGAACAGGCCCGAAGGTCCGGCATAGGCGAGCAGCGAGGCCATCTGCCCGCCGGACGACGCGCCGCCCACGGCGATGCGGGAGGGATCGACGTCGAATTCGGCCGCATGCGCGCGTGTCCAGGCCAGTGCGTCGCCGATGTCGATCATCCCCGCCGGATAGGCCGCCTCGACCGATAGACGGAACTCCGGCAGGAACACGGTGTATCCGCGCTGGGCAAGGAGGTTCGCCAGAGCGTAGAAATGCGTCTTCGCCCCGGCGCGCCAGCCTCCGCCGTGGACGAGCAGGATGCCCTGCCGGTTGGCTCCCGCCGAGGGGCGGAACACGTCGATATGAAGGTCGCGGGTGCCGGTGTTCTTGTAGGGCCGGTCGAACAGCACCGACTGGCCCGCTTTCCAAGTCACGGCGGGCCAGGCGATCCCGGGAAACTTGTCCCGGTACTGTGCGAAGCGCTGGCCGATCGTGTAGCTGTCATCCACCTCGCGTGCCGGGGCATGGCCCGGCAGCAGCATGGCGGCGAGGGCCAGCGCACATGCGAACTTGCTTGAACCCGGCACTCTATATCACTCCCGAAAAACGAAAAAGAGGACCGCCGCCCGAGGGGTATTGGGCAGCGGTCCTTCCAGGTATCAGAACTGGTAGCGGGCGCCCACGAACCACTGCGCGCCGGTCTTGGAGAATTCGCGCACCAGATACTGAGTTCCGTCGCCGGTGCCGTAGATGCGCTCCCGTTCGTTAGTGATGTTGATCCCCTGCAGGTTGACGCTGATCTGCTTGGTCAGGTTGTAGTACGCCGAAAAGTCCACTTGCGTCGGCCCGTACTTGCGTTCCTGCACGTGGCCATTGCCGCCCGGTTGGCTCAGCAGATAGTCGTCGCGCTTGTTAATCGAGAGGCGAAGGCCAAGGTCACCGGTGTCATAATAGGCCGTGAAATTGTAGGAGTTGGGCGACAACCCCGTGGAATCGCGGGCAGAGACATGAGTGTAGTTCGATGCGATGCCGAAGTACGAAAGCGCACCCGGCAGGAAGGTGAACGGCACGTTGAGCGTCGCCTCCAGCCCCTTCACGCTGTTCCCGTCCGATGAGTTCACGGTGCTGTAGAATGTGTACTGCGCGGTCGCCGGGTCCGCCTGGTACGAAGCGTCGTAGCGCGGATCGGCGTAGATCGCGGCCCAGTATTCCTGCGGGACCGACTGCTGCACCACCGAGGTCGTCAGCGAGCTGATGATGTTCTTCTTGAACACGCCTACCGAGAACAGGCCGCCCTTGCTGAAGTACCACTCGAAGCCGAGGTCGAAGTCGTTCGACAGGTAGGGCTTGAGCGCGGGATTGCCGAGGTTGCTCACCGTGCGCGTGGTGTACTCGAACACGGGCGCGGCGATGTTGAGCGAGGCGAGGCCCGGCCGCGTCATCGAGCGGGCATAGGCGAAGCGCGCAACGAGGTCGGGCGTGATGTTCAGCGCCGCGTTGAACGAGGGCAGGAAGTTGTCGTAATGCCGCTTCACGTCGACCGGCGATCCGGAGATCACCGCGCTCGATTCCACGTCCGTACGCACCCAGCGCGCGCCGCCGTCGAGGCGCAGGGTCATCGAACCGATGTCGATCTCGCCCGTCACTTCGCCGTAACCGCCGGTGGTCTTTTCAACCACTTCCCAGCCCGCTGCGACATTGGTGGTGTAGTTGCCCGAGAAAAGGCCCGACGATCCGATCGCGTCGAAGTCCATCACCGCGAACGTCGGCAGGCCCCCGGAAACCACGCCGCTGCCGAAGTGGCTGTACGGGAAGGCGGTCATGTAGCTGGACGGATCGAAGGTGGGCAGCTCGCCCTGAGCCTCGGAATAACGCACGAGGCGGCGGTTGTAGGCGAAGCCCGCCTGCGCGGTGAAGCGGCCCTTGGTGAAGGTGGCGTTGGTCTTGGCCGTGAAGTTGTCCTTCACGACGTTGTTCAGGCGATTGGCGGGCGTCGTCGCGTTGATGAAGTTGGTGGCATCGTTCGGGTCGTAATCACCGTAATCGACTTTGGCGACGTCCTTGCTGCCCGAATAGTCGTAGGCATAGTAGTGCGGCACCGAGCGGGCGTAGAAGCGCAGCTCGGTGCGGTCGGCGGTGTCGCGCGCCTTGCCGACCATGGCGTCGATCTTGAGGTTGTTCGTCACTTCGTAATCGCCGGAGAACACGAACTGGCGGAACTTGGAGGTCGAGGTCTGGTGGCGGCTTTCGTACCACGATGTCACGTCGTCGAAGGCGGCGGCGACCAGCTGCTTGCCGTCAGGCGCGACGGTGAACGAGAGCGGGGTCTGGCCGACGAAGTTGCCCGGGGTGCCGTGGGTCAGCAGCCACTCCATCGAATTGTAGCTGTAGCGGTCGTTGTCGAGCTGCGAATAGAGCGCGTCCAGACTGAGCGTCAGCCCGTCGATCGGCTTGGCCTGGATCGAGCCGGTCAGGCCGAGGCGCTTCTGGTCGTTGCCGAAGAAGTCCGCACGCGGCAGGCGCGGCGCCCACAGGCAGTCGAGACGGTCGGCGGCGCCGCAATCCTCGGGCGTGCCGGTGACGGTCGGGTTGGTGTCCGCCCAGCTGTCGCCGTTCACGTAAGGCGAAGTCCAGCGCACGCTGGAGAAGCCTTCCTGATAGACGGTGCGCTTGGAATAGGCGGCGGAGAACAGCACGCCGATCTTGTCGTCGGCGAAGGTGTCGGAAATCATCACGGTGGCGCGCGGATCGACCTTGCGCGTCATCGTGTTGTACCCGCCCTGCGCCGATCCGACGACATGGAAACCCTTGAAATCGAAGGGCTTGGCTGAATAGAGATCGACGGTGCCGGCGATGCCGCCTTCCTCGATCGAGGCGCGCTGGGTCTTCTGCACGTCGATGCGGTTGAACAGTTCGGATGCGAAGACGTGGAAGTCGAAAGCGCGGCCCGCGTTGATGGTGAAGCCGCCGGAATCGAGGCCGTCGCTGCTGGCGGGCACTTCCATGCCGTTTAGCGTCGTGCGGGTGAAGTCGGGCGAAAAGCCGCGCAGGGTGATGTTGCGGCCTTCACCCCCTTCGCGGGAGATCGCGACGCCGGGCAGGCGCTGGATCGATTCCGAGAGGTTGAGGTCGGGCATCTTGGCCATGTCCTCGGCCATGATGCTCTCGGTGAGGTTCACCGCGCGGCGCTTCAGGTCCTGCGCCTTGGCGAGGCTGCCGCGAAAGCCGGTGACGAGGATTTCGGAGTTCGCAGCCGGTTCCTCATCCGCCGCCGCGGCCTCTGCCGCCGGGGATGCGGCCTGTGCGGCGGCGACGGGTGCCTGTACGCTCGGGGCCGAGGTCAGGCTGGTCTGCGTCAGGGTGCGCGGCGACATCGGAGGCGTGGCGCGGGCGACGATGGCATAAGAACCCGGCCCGGTGCGGCGGGCGGTGAGACCGGTCCCCGCCAGCAGGCGGTTCAGTGCATCGTCCACGCTCATCTCGCCGCGCACGGCATTGGTGCGTACGGCATGCGTCAGGCGGCGCGCCGCGATGATCTGGATGTCGCCCTGTCGGCCAAGCTGGCTGATCGCGGTTTCGGCAGGCTGCGCCTCGATCGCGAACTGCCGCGTCTGCGCTGCCGCCTGAACCGGCGAGGCTACTATGCACATGATCGCAGATGATGCGAACAAGGCACTCCGAATGTCCGAAGTATTCATTATCCCTCCCAATGTCCCGATCCGTCAGGTTTCTTTTCACCTGTGCTCTTTAAGAGTCTCCGGAGCGGATATTCCTTCTCGTCATCTCAAAAAAATTTATCATTCGATCCGAATGAGGTTCGGATTGCTGGTGTCGAGCGACACGCCGAGGCTGGCCTTCACCGCTTCGGCGAAGCCTTCAGGGTCGTTGACGCGGAACAGGCCGTCGAACTCCTCGCGGGCGACGCGCGGGTCGGCGATGATGATCTGGCGCTGGTTGTAGCGGTTGAACTCGTCTGCCGCGTCATAGAGCGTGCGCCCGTTGAGATCGATCATGCCGCCGCGCCATGCCAGCGCCCGGTCGACGGAAGAGGAAATGCCGGTCTCGTAGTCGATCACCGCATGGGCGCTTAGCATCGCGCGGTCCCCGGCCTCCAACTTCATGCGCAGGCTCTGGTCGCCGTCCGCCCAGGTTTCCACGATGCCCTCGGTGACGAGGATCTCCACCCCGGTTTCACGCCGCCGCACCGAGAAGGCCGTTCCCACGGCGCGCACGCGGACGTTCCCGGCGGCGACGACGAAGGGGCGCTGCGCGTCCTTGGCGACCTCGAACCATGCCTCACCCTGTGCAAGCTGCACCTCGCGCAGCTTGGTCGCCATGCTGACGGTCAGTTCGCTGCCCGAATTCATCGTCATCACCGAGCCGTCCGGCAGCGGCAGGCGCCGGATCTCGCCGAGCTTCGTCGTATAAGCTGCCGGGCTTTGGCTCCAGCGCAGCCCGACGAAGGCGAGCGCAGCCGATGCAGCCAGCCCCGCCAGCACGCCGCGACGACCCCAGCCCGAGGGCGCGGGCTCTTCCTCCTCGACCGGGACAGCCGGTGCCTCGACCTCGGGGGTCAGCGCCAGCCACTGTGCCTGTACCTGCAGCAGCAGGCCCTGACGCAGCGGGTCTTCGGCCAGCCATGCCTGAAGTTCGCTCTCGTCGGCCTCGGTCCAGCCGTCGGCGTCCATGCGCGCCACGAACCGCGCCGCCTCGTCGCGAGCCTGATCGCCTGCGAGCGTCACCATGACCGCGCCCCCCGGCGATCGGCGCCGAGCATGCGGTTCTCGCTCTGCGCCTCGGCCTGCGTCCAGGCGTCGCGGACGGCGCGCACGCCGGTCCAGACCTGCTTCTCCACCGCCTTCTCGGTCATGCCGAGATGGGCGGCGATTTCCTTCTGGGACCAGCCTTCGATCTTGCGCAGTTCCACCACGCGGCGGCAGCGTTCCGGCAGGCGGCCGATGATGGCCAGGACCCGCTCGTAGCTGATGCGGCTCGCGGCCTGTTCCTCGGGCGAGGGGGTTTCGTCCTGCCATGTCTCGATCTCGCTCACGGCCTCCAGCACCACGACCTGCTGGCGCTTGAGACGGCGCAGCAACAGGTTGCGGGTGATCGAGAACATGTAGGCCAGCGGCCGGTCGATGTGGTCGACCGAGGGCAGCATCGCGATCCGGCAGTAGGCTTCCTGCATAACCTCGTCCACGTCCTCCGGCGAGAGGCGCGACCGGGCCAGCCAGCGGCGGACCCGCGCCTCATGGGGCACGATCTCGCGCGCGACCCAGAGGGCCGTCCCGCGTCGCCGCGCAAGTTCCTTGTCTGCCTCCCCTGGCGTGGCACCCTCCCTCAGGCATTCGGATTTCCCGTTTGCCATGAAAGAGACACGGCGCGGAAAATTCCTTCCGCGCGGGCGCAGATTTTTTCAGGAGAGGAAGCGGACCAGCAACACTGGGCCTGCGGTGGTGACCGGAGCATCGATCCGGGCACAGTCGAGATAGCCGAGATCGGTGTCGTCGAGTGTTTGCGCTTCAAGTGCGAGGAGGAACGTCGTGCCTGCGGGGGTGACCATTGCGTCGGGGGGCAGGCGCTGCATCTCGCAATTGTAAGTGCCGCGCCGGACCATGGCGTTGAGGTCGAGCACTGCCCCGCCCAGCGGGACGCCCTCGACGCTCGCAGCGCCGTCGAAAGGGAAGGGCGCGCTGACGGGGTCGAGTACTGCGTCGACGGCTCCGGATAAATGCAAGGTGCCTTCGAGCACCGCCAGCGTTCGGTCGATGCCCTCGAATGACGAGAACGGTCCGGCCTGTTCGACGCGCGCCATGCTGAGCCGCCACAGGAAATCGCCCATCCCCGCGCCGGGCGGGCAGACGGCGATCTCGCGCGTGGTGCCGCCGCCGTTCTTCCATGGAACCTCCGGGCAGTCGGCGGCGCGGATGATGCGGGTGATGGCCATGGGCGGATACTCACGAAAATACATTCGTCATTGCGAGGAGGCGAAGCCGACGACGCAATCCAGGGCGGTTTGCGCGGCCCTGGATTGCGTCGCTACGCTCGCAATGACGAGCAGGGGAGAGGATTACGGGATGCCCGGCAGGTCCAGCCCCTTCTCCGCCGCGCAGTCCCGCGCGATCTCGTAGCCCGCATCGGCGTGGCGCATGACGCCGGTGGCCGGGTCGTTCCACAGCACGCGCTCAAGCCGCGCCGCCGCCTCGGGCGTGCCGTCGGCCACGATCACCATGCCCGAATGCTGCGAGAAGCCCATGCCGACGCCGCCGCCGTGGTGCAGCGACACCCATGTCGCGCCGCTGGCGGTGTTGAGCAGGGCGTTGAGCAGCGGCCAGTCCGAAACCGCGTCCGAGCCGTCCTGCATCGCCTCGGTCTCACGGTTGGGCGAGGCGACCGAGCCACTGTCGAGGTGGTCGCGGCCGATCACGACCGGGGCCTTCAGCTCGCCCTTCGCGACCATCTCGTTGAAGGCAAGGCCGAGGCGGTGGCGATCACCGAGACCCACCCAGCAGATGCGCGCCGGAAGGCCCTGGAAGTGGATTTTCTCGCGCGCCATGTCGAGCCAGTTGTGCAGGTGCACGTTGTCCGGCAGCAGTTCCTTCACCTTGGCGTCGGTCTTGTAGATATCCTCCGGATCGCCCGAAAGCGCCGCCCAGCGGAACGGTCCGACGCCCTGGCAGAACAGCGGACGGATATAGGCGGGAACGAAGCCGGGGAAGTCAAAGGCGTTCGCCACGCCCTCGTCCAGCGCGACCTGGCGGATGTTATTGCCGTAGTCGGTGGTGGGAACCCCGGCCGCCTGGAAATCGAGCATCGCGCGCACATGCTGCGCCATCGACGCCTTGGCGGCCTTGGCGACCGCTTCGGGTTCGCGCTCGCGGCGCTCCATCCATTCGGCGACGGTCCAGCCTGCGGGGAGGTAGCCGTTGATCGGATCGTGGGCGCTGGTCTGGTCGGTCAGCAGGTCGGGGCGAATGCCGCGCGCGTAGATTTCGGGCAGCAGCTCGGCGGCATTGCCCAGAAGGCCGACCGAGACGGGCTTTCCGTCCGCCTTCGCCTGCTCGATGATGGCCATGGCCTCTTCGATGGTGGCGGCGGACTTGTCGAGATAGCCGGTGCGCAGGCGCATCTCGATCCGGCTGGGCTGGCACTCGATGGCGAGGCACGATGCGCCCGCCATGACGGCTGCGAGCGGCTGCGCGCCGCCCATGCCGCCAAGGCCTGCCGTCAGCAGCCATTTGCCCGAAAGGTCGCCGCCATGGTGCTGGCGGCCCATCTCCACGAACGTCTCGTACGTGCCCTGAACGATGCCCTGCGTGCCGATGTAGATCCACGAACCGGCGGTCATCTGCCCGTACATGGCAAGGCCGCGCTTATCGAGTTCGTTGAAATGCTCCCAGTTCGCCCAGTGCGGCACAAGGTTGGAGTTGGCGATCAGCACGCGCGGCGCATCGGCATGGGTGCGGAACACGCCGACCGGCTTGCCCGATTGCACCAGCAGCGTTTCGTTGTCATCAAGGCGCTGGAGCGTCTCGACGATCCGGTCGTAGCTCTCCCAGTCGCGCGCGGCGCGGCCGATGCCGCCGTAGACCACCAGCTCCTCCGGACGTTCGGCGACGTCCGGGTGGAGGTTGTTCATCAGCATGCGCAAAGGCGCTTCGGTTAACCAGCTTTTCGCGGAAAGCTGCGTGCCGGTGGCGGGCTTGATGACGCGGGTATTGTCGATACGGGTCATGTCAGGATTCCTGAAGAGCGAAGGCGCGGGCAGCCTTCATGATCTGGGAAAGCGTCTCGGTGATCGCGGCGGCGCGCGCCGGATCGAAGGCGGGGGGCCAGTTGGCCTCGCCGAGCATCTCGGGTTCGTCCATGTAGCCGCGAATGGCGAGTTCCATCTGGATGGCGTGGACGCCATTGTCGGGCTGGCCGTAATGCCGGGTGGTCCAGCCGCCCCGGAAGCGGCCGTTGAAGACGTGGCTCTCGCCCGATTGGGCGCAGATGCCTTCGACGGCGGCCGCCAGCGCGGGATCGCAGGTCTTGCCGCCGTTGGTGCCGATGTTGAACTGCGGCAGTTCGCCGTCGAACAGGCGCGGCACATGGCTGCGGATCGAGTGTGCGTCGTAGAGCACCACGCGGTCATGGACGGCGCGCAGTCGGTCGATCTGGGCCTGCAGCGCGGCATGGTACGGATCGAACCAGAGCGCGCGGCGGCGGGCGATCTCGGCCTCGCCGGGCGCTTCGCCTGAATAGAGCGGCTCGCCGTCGAAGGTCGTGGTCGGGCACAGTTCGGTCGTCGCCTGCCCCGGATAGAGCGAGGCGCCCGAAGGATCGCGGTTGAGGTCGATCACGCTGCGCGAGATGCACGTGCTGACAAGGGTTGCGCCAAGATCGGCGGCAAAGGCGTAGAGTTCGTCCACCCACCAGTCGGCATCGCGCCGCGCCAGCCACTCGGACGCGAAGAGGTGTCCCACGTCGGCAAGCTGGGTGCCGACGTGGGGGAAGGCGACGATGAGGGGGGCGTCGCCTTCAGTGATCTTGAGCCAGTCGCTCACGCTACACCGGGGAGGCTGTCACCTGCGGAGGCAAGCAGCGCGCCCGAACGGATCAGCAGGTTGGCCGCCTCCATGTCGGGGTGGAAATGGCGGTCGTCCTCCAGCGTCGGCACCTTGTCACGCAGGGTCGCGCGGGCAGATTCGAGCGTAGCGCTGGACGCGAGTGGGGCATGGAAATCCACCCCTTGCGCGGCGGCGAGCAGTTCGATGCCCAGTACCCCCGTCGCGTTGTCGGCCATGTCGAGCAGGCGGCGCGCGCCGTGGGCGGCCATCGAGACGTGGTCTTCCTGATTGGCCGAGGTCGGGATCGAGTCCACGCTGGCCGGATAGGCGCGCTGCTTGTTCTCGCTGACGAGCGCGGCAGCGGTCACCTGCGGGATCATGAACCCCGAATTGAGGCCGGGGCGCGGCGTCAGGAAGGCGGGCAGGCCGGACAACGCGGGGTCCACCAGCATGGCGATGCGGCGCTCGGCGATCGAGCCGATCTCGCAGATGGCCATGGCGATCATGTCGGCGGCGAAGGCGACCGGCTCGGCATGGAAGTTGCCGCCCGAAAGCGCCTCGTCGGTCTCCGGGAAGATCAGCGGGTTGTCGGAAACGCCGTTGGCCTCGATCTCCAGCGTGGTCGCGGCCTGGCGCAGAATGTCGAGCGCGGCGCCCATGACCTGCGGCTGGCAGCGCAGGCAGTAGGGATCCTGCACGCGCGCATCGTTCTCCAGATGGCTGGCGCGAATGGCGCTGCCGGTCATCAGGCCGCGCAGGGCATCGGCGACCTCGATTTGACCCCGATGACGCCTTAGCGTGTGGATGCGCGGGTCGAACGGGGTGTCGGAGCCCTTGGCCGCCTCGGTCGAGAGCGCGCCGGTGACGAGCGCGGAGCGGAACAGCAGTTCGGCCTCGAACAGCCCGGCCAGTGCGTTGGCGGTCGAGAACTGGGTGCCGTTGAGCAGCGCCAGGCCCTCTTTAGGCCCCAGTTGAGTGCTGGTGAGTGCCGCTCTGTGCAGCGCCTCGGCGGCGGGCAGGCGTTCGCCTTCGTAGAAGATCTCGCCCACGCCGATCATCGTCGCGGCCATGTGGGAAAGGGGGGCAAGGTCTCCGCTCGCACCGACCGAGCCCTGGCATGGCACCACCGGGGTCAGCCCCTTGACCAGCATCGCCTCCAGCAGCGCCACCGTCTCGGGGCGCACGCCCGATGCGCCTTGCGCCAGGCTGGCGAGCTTCAGCGCCATCATCAGCCGGATCACCGGCACCGGCGAAGGCGCACCCGTGCCCGCTGCGTGGCTCAGCACGATGTTGCGCTGGAGCGTCGCGAGGTCCTCGTCCCCGATCCGCACGCTGGCGAGCTTACCGAAGCCGGTGTTGATGCCGTAGACCGGCGCGCCCTTCGCCAGAATGCGCGCAACGGCGGCGGCGCTTTCCGCCACGCGCGGCGCGCAGGCCGGGTCGAGCGTGACGGCGGCGCCGCGATAGACCGCGCGCCAGTCCGCCAGCGGGACACTACCAGGTGTGAGCAGGACAGGATTCATTGACCACTCCAGATGCGGGCATGGAGCGGATTGAACCCCATGCGATAAACCAGCTGCGCGGGACGTTCGACGTCCCAGATGGCGAGATCGCAGCGCTTGCCCGCCTCCAGCGTGCCGCGATCCGCAAGCCCGAGGGCGCGCGCGGCATTGCGAGTGACGCCTGCAAGGCATTCAGGCACGGTGAGGCGGAACAGCGTCGCGCCCATGTTCATCGTCAGCAGCAGCGAGGTGAGCGGCGACGTGCCGGGGTTGCAGTCGGTCGCCAGTGCGATGGGCACCCCGGCGGAGCGCAGGCCCGCGACCGGCGGCAGCTTAGTCTCGCGCACGAAATAGTACGCGCCCGGCAGCAAGGTGGCGACGGTGCCTGATGCGGCCATGGCGGCGATCCCGGCCTCGTCGAGATGTTCGAGGTGATCGGCGGACAACGCCCCGTGCCGCGCCGCCAGCGCCGCGCCGTGGAGGTTGGAAAGCTGCTCGGCATGAAGCTTCACCGGTAGGACGTGGCGCGCGGCGGCGGCGAACATGCGCTCCGTCTGCGCCGGGGTGAAGCCGATGCTCTCGCAGAAGGCGTCCACCGCATCGGCAAGGCCGAGCGCGGCGACCTCGGGCAGCACTTCGTCGCAGAGCAGGGCGATGTAGCCGTCCGCGTCGTCCGCGAACTCGGGCGGCAGGGCATGCGCGCCGAGGAAAGTGGTGGCGATGGACACCGCGCGTTCTTCACCCAGACGGCGGGCGGCGCGCAGCATGCGGATCTCGCTGTCGCGGTCGAGGCCGTAGCCGGACTTGACCTCCACCGTGGTCGCGCCTTCCGCGATCAGCGCATCGAGGCGGGGCAGGGCGGCGGCGACGAGTTCGTCCTCGCTCGCGGCCCGGGTGGCGCGCATGGTGGAGACGATACCGCCCCCGGCCCGCGCGATCTCCTCGTAGGAGGCGCCGCCCAGGCGCATCTCGAACTCGGCCGCGCGGTCACCGCCGTGGATCAGGTGGGTGTGGCAGTCGATCAGGCCCGGGGTGATCCAGCGGCCTTTGCAGTCGACGATCCGCTTCGCATGGAGGGCCGGAGCCTCCGCAGCAGGCCCGGCGTAAGCGATCATGCCGTCCTTTGCCGCGATCACGCCATGGTCCACCGCGCCCATGCCTTCACCTGCCATAGTGGCGAGCCGGGCGCCTTTCCAGACGGTGTCGTACAGCATGATTCCGTGGCCCTCGTTTGCCTCGCCCATTGTGATTGCACCGTTCAAAATTAATGTATAGACAAAAATCGAAGCAAGGAGCAGATTCATGTCGGCAAGGTCGGATGGGCGGCACAGGTCATTGTTTTTCGAGCATTGTCTGCTGCCCGAAGGCTGGGCGCGGAATGTCCGCGTTACGCTGGAGCAGGGGCGGATCGCCGCTGTCGATGCAGGTGCGGAACCCTCGCCTGGAGACGAGCGCCACCCTTGCGCGCTGCCCGGAATGCCCAACCTGCACAGCCATGCCTTCCAGCGCGGCATGGCGGGCCTTGCCGAGCAGCGCGGCCCTGCGAACGACAGCTTCTGGACCTGGCGCGAGATCATGTACCGCTTCGTCCAGCGCATGACCCCGGACGACGTGCGCGCCATCGCCGCGATGGCCTATGTCGAGATGCTGGAAGGCGGCTTCACCCGCGTCGGCGAGTTCCATTACCTGCACCACGACCGCGAGGGCCGCGCCTTCGTCGACGTCGCGCAGATGAGCGCGGCGGTGCTGGCGGCGGCCGGGGACACCGGCATCGGCATGACGCTGCTGCCGGTGCTATACAGCTACGCCGGGTTCGGCGCGCAACCGCCAGCCCCCGCGCAGGCGCGCTTCGTCAACGATCTGGACCGCTACGCACGGTTGCTGGAAGGGGCTGAGGCCCATGCCCGCGCGCTGCCCGATGCCGTGGTCGGCGTGGCGCCGCATTCCCTGCGCGCCGTCTCGCCCGATCAGCTGCGCGATCTCGAACCGCTGGCGAAAGCCCGTCCGGTTCACATCCACATCGCCGAGCAGGTGAAAGAAGTGGACGACTGCCTCGCATGGAGCGGTCGGCGCCCAGTCGAATGGCTGCTGAACAATGCCGAAGTGGACGCGCGCTGGTGCCTCGTCCATGCCACGCACATGACGGAAAGCGAAACCGTTGCCGCGGCGCGTAGCGGTGCGGTGGCAGGGCTATGCCCGATCACCGAGGCGAACCTCGGAGACGGGCTGTTCCCGGTGGAAGCGTTCCTGCAGGCGGGTGGCCGCTATGGCATCGGCAGCGATTCCAACGTGCTGATCGACGCGGCCGAGGAACTGCGCCTGCTCGAATACGGCCAGCGCCTGACGCGCCGCGCGCGCAACGTAATGGCCCGGGAAAGCGGCCGCTCCACCGGCGCGGATCTTTACGCAGGCGCGCTGACGGGCGGGGCGGCGGCATTGGGCGTCGAGGGCGGCATCGCGGTCGGCCTGCCTGCCGACATCGTCAGCCTGAACCTCGATCATCCGGCGATGGTGCACCGGGCGGGCGATGCGATAACCGACAGCTTCGTCTTCGCCGCCGGGCGCTCGGCCATTGACTGCGTGTGGCGCCATGGCGACAAGCTGGTGAGCGAAGG
Organism: Novosphingobium sp. HR1a; assembly: GCF_015594425.1. NCBI lineage: Bacteria > Pseudomonadati > Pseudomonadota > Alphaproteobacteria > Sphingomonadales > Sphingomonadaceae > Novosphingobium > Novosphingobium sp. HR1a. Next base: position 39,652 of record NZ_JABXWS010000092.1, on the reverse strand, counting down.
GCGCCACCATGTCCGCGACCGGGTGGTCCGCGACTATGCCAAGGTACTGGAGACACTGATCGCGTGAGAATGCCCCTTCACGAACGCATTCGATCGGATTTCGAGGGCCGCATCCTCGGCGGCGAACTGGCTCCCGGTGACCGCCTGCCGATCGAGCAGGAGCTGATGCAGGAATACGGCTGCTCGCGCATGACCGTGAACAAGGCGCTCTCGGCGCTCGTCGCGGCGGGGCTGATCGACCGGCGCAAGCGGGCGGGGACGTTCGTGGCGCGTCCGAAGGTCCATTCAATGGTGCTCGACGTGCCCGACATCGCCGCGCAAGTGCGCGAGCGCGGGCAGGACTATGCTTTCCAGCCCATCCGCCGCCGGGTCCGGGCAGCGGGCGATGACGAGGAGGAAGTGCTGCTCGCGGGCGGCGGGGAACTGGTCCACATCGATGGCCTGCACCTCGTCGATGGCGCGCCGCTTGGCGTGGAGTTCCGCCTGGTAAGCGCTCTGGCCGTGCCGGAGATCGTTGGCGCCGACCTCGACGCGGTTCCTCCGGGGACGTGGCTCCTGCGGCACGTGCCCTGGACCGAGGCGGAGACGCGCATCTCGGCCGTCGGCGCGCAAGTCGAGGAAGCGGAATGGCTGGGCGTGGCGGTCGGAACGCCGTGTCTGTGCGTCGAGCGCCGGACGTGGCGCGGCTCGGAGCGGATTACTTACGTGCGCCAGCTGTTCCTCGGCGATGCCTACGACATGGTGGCGCGCTTCGGCCCGGTGGCGCCATTCGGCGGTATGCCGCGGGAAGGTATGAAAGTTTGAATGGATGGGGAGCGGACCTGTCCGGATAAAGTTCAGGGTGACGGCGGATTTGGGTGATGGGGTGGACGCCCCCCGACGGCATCGATGTGCCATAGTGGAGGTGTTGAACACCACTTGAGGAGGCGTCCGTGTCGGAAGTTACCACAATCGGTTTGGATATCGCCAAGAATGTTTTCCATGCGCATGGTGCGGATGCGCGTGGGCGAGCGTTGTTCAGTCGCAAAATCAGCCGCACCAAGCTGCTGGAATTCTTTGCCCAGCATCCGCGGTGCACGGTGGCGCTCGAGGCTTGCGGAGGCGCGCATCACTGGGGCCGCGAACTCACGGGGCTAGGGCATGACGTGAAGCTCATTGCGCCAACTTACGTGAAGCCGTTCGTGAAGCGGCATAAAAATGATGCGATAGATGCCGAGGCGATCTGCGAGGCGGCACAGCGGCCAAACATGCGGTTTGTGGCGATCAAAAGCGAAGAGCAACAGGCATCCGGGCTGGTGTTCCGGACCCGCGATTTGCTGGTGCGTCAGCGTACGCAACTGATCAATGCGATCCGAGGGCACCTCACTGAGTATGGCTGGGTGGCGCCAAAGGGGCCGTCGCACGTTGCGATGCTTGGTGACCTGCTCGAAGACGAGATTGGCTCTTCGCTTCCTGAGGCAGCCAAGGCGATGTTTCGCACGATGCTAGATCTTTTGGAGGAACTGAACGACAGGATCGGTGATCTCGACAAAGAGATCGCACGGCGAGCACGCGAGGATGCGATCGCGCGACAGCTCATGACGATCCCTGGCGTGGGCCCGATCACGGCCACCGCTATCGCGGCGCTGGCCCCGCCGGCCGAGACCTTTGCAAAGGGGCGCGACTTTTGCCGCCTGGCTCGGTCTCGCACCTCGGCAATTGTCGACGGGAGGCAAACAGAAGCTGGGCTCGATCACGAAGATGGGCGAGCGAACACTCAGGCGGCTACTCATCATCGGTAGCAGCGCTGTCGTGCTACAGGCGAGCAAACGAGGCGCTCCGGCAGGATCATGGCTCGAACAGATGCTGGCCAGGAAGCCGCGCATGTTGGTGACCGTCGCGCTTGCCAACAAGACTGCGCGGATCATCTGGGCGTTGCTCATGAGCGAAGAGGATTACAGAGTTCCGGTCGCAACTGCGGCGTAAGCCACAGCGGACCAGGGGTCGTCGGAGGACGTAGTCGGTCGAAGGAGGGTATGGCACAACAGTCGGCGAGACGGGGCTGGAAGAACAAGTGCTAACCACCGTGCCACATGCACGCTTAGGGTGAAGTGGTTCCAGTCCGCGAACTCCCATACGGGCCCGCAGCCTCCGGTGCTGCATCAGAGGCCGGACAGATGGCAGCATCCGACTACGTGCCTATTCTCCCGAATACCGCTTGCGTTCGTGCGGGCGTCCACAGATGGGTAGCGGACCGAAGGATTGCTAGCGTTCCTCGTTCTTTCGCTATGGGGCTAATCGAATGGCCATCGAGAAGTCGAAAATTTTGAAGATGGGCATCCCTCTCGCCGGGTCCACATTTATTTTAGCTCTTGAATGCTTTCGCTACGGGCTCTCATGGCGCATCCTTGCTACACTAGGAGTCTTTGTTGGCAGCTACTTCCTCGCCTCAATTATTCTTGGTCGGAAAGCCAATCGACTATGACGGCCTGACACAGGCCCTTGCGGCTATCGTGGTCACGAACGGGCTCGTCCACACAGGGGCGCGGGCGGTCAGGCAGCCTTTCTTCGCGGGCGGGCGGAAACGGACAAGCGGGAATGGAGCGCGGCCCCCGGCCCCTAAAGGACCGAAAGGGGTGGAAAGCAGCCATGGCGCGACATATGGTTTATGAATGATACAGGATCGTAAGCGCAGTCCCTACGTCAAAGCATGTGTGTTCATGCTTTACCTGATCGTTGCCCTGTTTGTGATCATGTGGGTTTTGCCATCGGCTTTAACGAACCTCGGCGTTCCATCCGACTTGGTTATGTGGATCGAATTCGCCTTTGGGCTGCTATGGTTCGTCGTCGGGGGTGTGAGATCATTCATGATCGCCTGCCCGAATTGCGGGAGATCACTCTTCATTCGTCACGGTTTTATCAGCGTACTGTGGCCTCCGAAGCGTTGCAGCAAGTGTGATCTGAACTTGATTGAAGGTGACGCATGACTGCTATGGGGCGCTTCCGGAAAGTCCGCTTTCCTACAAACATCGCTGTCCGATACCTTGCGGGCTATGACCGGCTCGTCCATCTCTATCCGCAAAAGGTTACACTGCAAGGCTACACATCGTCTTCGCAAGGTGACACATCGCGCGCCAAAGGTGTCACCTTGCCCCCTTCAAGGTGACATTTTCTGACACAAGGTGACACGTTTTCTCTGGACGGTGTAAACCGTGTAAACCCTGTCACCTTGTGAGAAAGGCCATGGTGGACGATCGATCGGGAAGGAGCGCTATTTTCGCGCGCGCCGCGGACGCATGGCGTCGCGCATCGCGAAGCTGGAGTTGATGCGGGTGACGCCCGGAAGTCGCGACAGGACCTCCCCGTGGATCGCCTCATAGGCGGCAACGCTTTCCGTGCGCAGCCGCAGCCAGTAATCGACGTTGCCCGTCATCAGGAAGCATTCGCGCACTTCGGGACACTGCCGCACCGCGTTTTCGAAACGCGACAGGTAATCCTCGGTCTGGCGGTCCAGCGTGACCTGCACGACGATATCGACCCCGCGCTCGTCATCGTCTTCCGGCCCGGTGAGCACGGTGTAGCCGCGAATGACGCCGCGGTCCTCGAGCAGGCGGATACGGCGCAGGCACGCGGACGGCGAAAGGCCGACTTCCTCGGCGATCTCGGAATTGGGCCGCCTGCCGTCGAGACGCAACAGGCGGATGATCGCGCGATCCACGGGGTCGGAGGTCACTGGCATGATCTTGTGATTTGTCCGCATTATCGTGTGCAAGGCCACATAATGTGGCACAATATACATACATTCGGCAGCCTATTCGCTTCGTTATGCGATACGATGCATTAATCGGATCGCCAAGGGGGCTTCGTGATCACCGCTGCACGCCTGACCATCGACCTGGAGGCTCTGGCCGCCAACTACCGCCTGATCCGCGACCGCGTCGTGCCTGCGCAGACGGGCGGGGTGGTCAAGGCGGACGGCTATGGCCTCGGCGCGGTGACGGTCGCGCGCACGCTGATGGCCGAAGGTTGCCGCCATCTCTTCGTCGCCCTGTTCAGCGAGGCGGAAGCGCTGATGCCGCAACTGGAGAGCGGGGCCGAAGTCTACGTCCTCAACGGCCTTCTTCCCGGACTGGAACCGCGGTGTGCCGGGCTTGGCGCGATCCCGGTGCTCAATTCGCTGGACCAGGTCTCGCGCTGGTCGGCGCAGGCGCGTCAGAGTGGCCTGGCATTGCCTGCGGTCCTTCAGATCGACACGGGCATGTCGCGCATGGGCCTGCCGCCCGAGGAGGTGGAGCACCTGATCGCCACGCCGGCTTTGCTCGACGGTATCGAACTGCGCTTCCTGATCAGTCATCTGGCCTGCGCCGACGATCCGGAAGATCCGGCGAATGCGGCGCAGGAAGCGCTTTTCAACACCATCGCCGCGCGGTTCCCGCAGGTGCCTCGGGCGCTCGACAACAGCGGGGGAACGTTCCATCGACGCGGGCATTTCGACCTCGTGCGCGCAGGTATCGCCCTTTACGGCGGCAATCCCGGGACCGGGCCGAACCCGATGCAGCCGGTCGTAGGGCTGGAGGCGCCGATCGCGCAGTTGCGTACGATCCCTGCGGGAACCGGTGTCGGCTACGGCCTGACATTCCATGCCGCACGAGAGACGCGGATCGCGACGATCCCAGTCGGCTATGCCGACGGCTGGCCGCGCTGCCTCGGCAATCGGGGCGCGGCCTACGTCGCCGGAGTGCGGGCACCGATCGTCGGGCGGGTCTCGATGGACAGCATCACGCTCGACGTCACCGACGTGCCTGCCGGGCATTTGTATCCCGGCGCTCCAGTCGAACTGATCGGCCCGAACCAGAGCTTAGACCAGGTCGCGGCCGATGCCGGGACCATCTCCTACGAAATCCTGACCCAGCTCAGCCGCCGCTACGACCGGGATTATCTTCCGGTTCGTGCGCCCGCCCTCGACCGGAGCACCATCGCATGAAGATCGCCATTCTCGGCAGCGGCGTTATCGGCGTCACCTCGGCATGGTATCTGGCCAAGGCGGGCCATGAAGTCACCGTGATCGACCGGCAGGATGGCCCCGCGCTGGAGACCAGCTTCGCCAATGCCGGGGAGATTTCGCCGGGCTATGCCTCGCCTTGGGCTGCTCCTGGCATTCCGATGAAGGCGGTCAAGTGGCTGATGATGAAGCATGCGCCGCTGATCCTGCGGCCCCATGCCGACATGGCCATGCTGCGCTGGCTCGTCGCCATGCTGGGCAACTGCAACGCGCGCGACTACGCGATCAACAAGAGCCGCATGGTGCGCCTCGCCGAATTCAGCCGCGACTGCCTGATCGCGCTGCGCGGGGAAACCGGCATCCGCTACGACGAGCGCAGCCGGGGCACCTTGCAGCTCTTCCGCGAGCAGAAGCAGCTCGACGGCATCGGCAAGGACATCGCCGTGCTGCAAGCTGATGGCGTGCCTTTCGAGGTGCTCGACCGCGCAGGCTGCATTGCCGCCGAGCCGGGTCTTGCGGCCAGCACGGCGCCGATCGTGGGAGGGCTGCGGCTGCCGAACGACGAGACGGGCGATTGCTTCAAGTTCACCAATGCGCTGGCGGCGATGGCGGCAGCGAAGGGCGTCGAATTCCGCAATGGAATCAACATCCAGCGGCTGATCGAGGAGGGTGGCCGGATCGTCCGGGTGGAGACGGACAAGGGCAGCGTCTCCGCCGACGTGTTCCTTGTCGCGATGGGCAGTTTCTCGCCCCAGTTGGTGGCGCCGCTGAGCATTCGTCTGCCGGTCTATCCGGTCAAGGGCTATTCGCTGACGGTGCCGATCGTCGATGAGGCGCGGGCACCGGTCTCGACCCTGCTGGACGAGAGCTACAAGGTTGCGATCACCCGCCTCGGAGATCGTATCCGTGTCGGCGGAATGGCGGAAATCTCGGGATTTTCTCGCGACCTGCCGCCCGAGCGGCGCGCCACGCTGGAGCATTCGGCGGGCTCGCTGTTCCCCGGCGGCGGCGATCTGGAGGCGGCGAGCTTCTGGTGCGGACTGCGCCCGATGACGCCTGACAGCACCCCGGTGATCGGACCGACGCGCGTTTCCAACCTGTTCCTCAACACTGGACACGGCACGCTGGGCTGGACGATGGCCTGCGGTTCGGCGCATGTCATCACCGACCTCATCGGCGGTCGTCGTCCCGCGATAGAGGCTTCCGATCTCGCCATCAGTCGCTACTGAGCGGCACATAAACCGACATAGACCGACAGGGAACGACCACGCATGACCATAACCCGCATCGATCAGGGCACTCGCATGAGCGAAGCGGTGGTCCATGGCGACACCATCTACCTCGCCGGCCAGATCGGCAATCCGGGTGAGAGCGTCGCCGAGCAGACCCGCGTTGCGCTCGCCGAGATCGATGCCTTGCTCGCCCGGACCGGTAGCGACCGCGACCACTTGCTCTCGGCCACGATCTGGCTCGCCGACATGGCCGACTTCGCGGAAATGAACGCGGCCTGGGACGCATGGATCGCCGGGCACCCCGCACCCGCCCGCGCGACCGGCGAGGCGAAGCTGTTCGAGCCCGGCTACAAGGTCGAGATCATCATGATCGCCGCCAAGGCGTAACCGCGCCGCGCATGAGCGCCTGTCAGGGCAGGCGCCTCAGCGTGGCGAGATCGATGGCGTCGCCCATCGCCTTCAGCCCGGCGTCGTTGGGGTGGAGGTGGTCGCCCGGATCGAATTCGGGCCGCAGGTCGGCGGGCGCGGCGGGGTTGCGTACCGCAGCCTCGAAATCCACGATCCCGTCGAAGACCTTGCCGCTGCGGATCGCGGCGTTGACCGACTGGCGCACCCGCTCCTTCACCGGCGACATGTACCCGGCGCGCAGAGCGGGCGTCATCGTGCCGCCGATCACCTTGATCCCCAGTGCATGCGCACGCTCGACGAATTGGCGGTAGCCGTAGAGCAACTGCTCCGCCGTCACCGCATCGGGGCCGGTTTCCGTCCCTGCGCCGATGTCGTTGATGCCTTCGAGGAAGATCACGTGAGTGACGTTCGGCACGCTCGCCACGTCGCGCCAGAAGCGGTCGAGTGCGGACGTCGCGCGGCCCGCTTTCAGCACCCGGTTGCCGCTGATCCCCATGTTGACGACACCGCAGCGCTGGACGGCGGGAAGGGCGGCGAGGCGCTCGGCCAGGCGCCCCGGCCATCCGCGCGTCTGGGGTGACAGGCCGAGAAACCCGTCGGTGATCGAATCCCCGAATGCGACCACGGTGCAGGGTGTCTGCGCAGAACGCACCGATACCAGCGAGAGATAGGGCCGTACCTTGATCGGGGTGAAGGTCGCCCCCGGCGTCGCGGGCGCGAAGGCCATCTCCATGCCGAGATTGGTGCGCCCGGGCCGCGACGGGGTGGAGAACGTTACGCTGACGATCACGTCCTGCGCATTGTGGAACGGCGCGAGGATCGGGTCGCTGATCACCGTCCCGCCTTTGGACAGTGCCACGGCGGGGAGCCCGGAGAACCGGATCGGATGCACCGGGTTGGTCCCGATTTCCGTGCCCACCGGCCCGGAAGGGCTGGCGATCGTCACCGCGCCTATGGCGAGCGGCTTGTCACCTTCGGCATTGCTGAAAGTGAGCTGCATCGCGTCGCCCGCCTGCGTCAGCCGCACGCGGTAGCGATAGGTCCCGGCGGGCTGCTCGGGTTCGTTCGCGCCGCTGTCGGCGGGGGCATAGCCCCATGCGCCCGCCCACTTCGGGGCTGCATGGGCAGGGGTGGAAATCAGGGTAGCGCCGCAGAGGGCGGCCAGAAACGTCGCGGTCTTCATGCCGCCTCTCTTGTCGGACCGGTGCGCCGCTTGTCCAGTCCTGTTTCATCGCATTGCAAGTGGATGAGCGAGGTGGCTGCGCCACCTCGCTCGCCTGGTTCAGAACCGCTTGGTCACTTCCACCATGACCGTACGAGGCAGGGTGCCGAAGCCCAGCTGGTCGGCCTTCACGCCCGCCGCAGTGCCGGTGCCGCCGCCGGTCGAGGGGCCATCGACCACGCCGGTGACGTAAAAACGGTTGGTCAGGTTCTTGCCGATCAGGGCGATCTGCCAGTTGTCGTCCTCGGCGCCGAAGCGCACGCCGGCATCGAGCGTCACGTACTTGCTCTGGCGCGACAGCGGGTTGCCGAAGCCGGAAGCGAGATAGCTGGCCGAGTACTTGCTATCGACGTTGAAGCCCAGCTTGTTGGCCGATCCGATCGAGACTTCGTAGCCGATGCCGAGGTTGCCGGTCCAGCGCGGGGCCACCGAAAGCGGTGCGCCGGTCAGGCTCTGGCGGCTGTTGCCCGACAGGTTGCAGCCTTCCGCCGGGGTCTGGCCTGCATAGCACGGTGCCAGCGGGAAGTCGGTGTAGGTCGCCTTGTCGTAGTTGATCGAGCCATGGATATCGAGCCCGGCGATGCCGTTGGGCGCGAACTCGAACTCGGCCTCGATGCCCTTGGTGCGCGCGTCGGCGGTAAGGGTCTGGAATGCGAAGATCGGCGAGTTGAAGAAGTCCACCTGCAGGTTGCGGTACTTGTAGGTGAACGCCGTGACGTTGAAGCGCAGCTGGCGATCGAGCAGGGTGGACTTGAAGCCAATTTCGAAGCCTTCCGCCTTCTCCGGATCGAAGGTGAGGTCGGCGGTGGGATCGCTCGAGAACTTCGAGTTGATGCCGCCGTTGGAGAAGCCGCCGGACTTGTAGGCGGTCTTGTAGGCGCCGTAGACCATGAGGTCGGGCGTCGGCTTCCAGGTCAGCGTGGCTTCCGGCGACCAGTTGGTGAAGTGCTGGCGCGCGGTCACGACGCCAAGGCCGTCGGGGTCGTTCTGATCGCGGAAGATGCCGAGGACCAGCGGGTTGTTGTAAGGCTGCGTGAAGAAGCTGTTCTTCGTCTCGTCAGTGTAGCGCACGCCGCCCGCGAGTTCGAGGTCGGGCAGGATCTTGTAGGTCATCTGGCCGAAGACGGCCATCGTCTCGCCCTTGGTGAAGCTGCTCTTCGCGGTGGTGACGTATTCGTAGCCCTCGGGCGCATCCGAATTGGAGACGCCGCCAGTCAGCACGAACTGGTCGAAGTCACGCCGCGTCTTCTGGTAGAGCATGCCGACCATCATGTTGAACGGCCCGTCGAACTGGGTCAGCGCGCGCAGTTCCTGGCTGAACGCCTTCCACGAGGAGTTCTCGGTCGCCCAGGTCGGGCCGATGCCGTTTTCGCTGCCGCCCGACTGGAAGTCGCAGGCGCAAGCCCAGCGGTTGTTGTTCCACTGGTAGTTGGTGACGGAAGACAGCTGCAGCTGGTCCGCATCGTACGTCAGGTTAAGCGTGCCGCCCGCCGAACGGTACTTGTTGTAGAGCGAGCCGTCCTTCTTCGCGTAGGGATAGGTCGCGGCGATGTCGGCGGGCATGTTGTTCTGGTGGGTGACGAAGTCCTTGCCGCAGGCATAGCCGTTGAGCTGCGAGGTATCGCCGTCGCCGCACCGGTAGGCCACGTAGTTCCACGAGGAGTTGTTGACCGTGCTCTGGTCGAAGCTGCCCTTGAGGGTGGCGGTGAAGCGGTCGGTCGGTTCCCACTTCAGGGTGGCGCGGGTGAGGAATTCCTCTTCGCCCGGCGCCTTGCGTGCGGCAGGCTGGGCGACATGGGTGGTCGCATCGCCGGTGCCGCCTGCGAGGATGCTGGCGGAGTCGATCTCGGTGTAGTTGATGGGATCGGCGACGTTGCGATAATAGCCGCCGTCCATCTTGGTATAGCGCGCGGCCAGACGGAAGCCGAGGGTGTCGCTGATCGGGCCGGAAAGGTAGCCTTCCAGGCGGTACTGCTGGCTCTTGATCTCGTAGCCGCCCTTGACCATGCCCTCGAACTTGTCGGTCGGGTCGGCAGTGGTGATCGAGATCACGCCTGCCGTCGCATTCTTGCCGAAGAACAGCGCCTGCGGGCCTTTCAGGACCTCGATGCGGGCGAGGTCGAAGAAGCCTTCGTTGATGACGCGGCCCTGCCCATAATAGGCGCCATCGACGACGACCGCGACCGACTGCTCGATGCCGATCGAGGTCGAGGACGAACCGATGCCGCGCAAGGTGAGCTGCGCGCCCGAACCGTTCGAGGCGCGGCCGACGCTGAACTGCGGGGCGATCGCGGTGATCTTCTCGACGCTGGTGACATCGCGCGTGGCGATCTGCTCGGCGGAGATGGCGGTGACGGCAACGGGCACGTCCTGCACGGATTCCTGCCGCTTGCGCGCGGTGACGATGATCTCGTTGAGGCCGCCCTTCTGCTGGGCCGCGTCATCCTGAGGAGCGGCAGCCGGTGCCTCTGCAGACGTATCCTGGGCCATGGCCGGAGACGCCACCATCGTCAGCGCCGTGGAGACGAGCAGGACGGATTTGGGGACTCGCATTTCAGAAACCTCCCGTTTTGTAATCGTTCTTGGCTGCTGGTTAGACCCGTCGCGGTTGGGGGGCGTCCTGTGCAAACGGATAGCCCTATCAGTTTGGACAGGTGGCCTCGGCGGGGCTGCGCGCGAGGGTCGGGCAGAGGAGACCTGAATTGACGCGCTGCCGTTTCTGGCGACTGGATCGCCACCCCGAAGGAAATACCGATTTCGCCCGTTTCCTGAGCTTGCAGGAAGAAGACTGCGCGCCGCTGGCCGATGGCGAAGTGCGTATTGCCACCGAGTGGCTTTCGATGGACGCGGGCACGCGCATGTGGATGAGCCCGCGCACCGACGGCTATCAGCCGCCGCTGCCGCTGGGATCGAAGATGGTCGGCCTCGTGCTCGGCCGCGTGATCGAGAGTGCGGACGCGGGCTATCCGGTCGGCGCGCTGGTGCGCGGCTTCGGGCAGTGGGCGGACGTCGCCACCGTGGTCCCGGCGCTGACCGGGCTGGAAGTGGTGGACGAGACGGTCGCCGATCCGCGCCAGCATTTCGGCGCGCTCGGCATGAATGCCTGGACGGCCTATGTCGGCGTCAAGGAAGTCGCGTCGGTGAAGCCGGGCGAGTGGCTGGTCGTCTCGGCGGCGGCCGGAGCTACGGGAAGCCTCGCCTGTCAGGTCGGCCGGAACCTCGGGGCGAAAGTCGTCGGTATTGCGGGCGGGGCGGACAAGTGCCGCTACCTGACCGAAGAGGTCGGTGTCGACATGGCGATCGACTACCGCAATGAGGACGTCGACGCGCGATTGGCCGAAGTGCCGGGCGGGGTGAACGCCTTCTTCGACAACGTGGGCGGGCCGATCCTCGACGCGGTGCTCGGCAACATGGCGCATTACGGGCGCGTCGCAGTGTGCGGAATGGTCGCGGGCTACGACACCGATGCGCCGATGCCGGGACCGGCGAAGTTCGATCAGGTGCTGATGCGGCGCCTGCGGATCGAGGGCTTCTTCATCCCCGACTTCCTCCATCGCGGCGCCGAATTCATGCCGCAACTGCGCGAATGGCTCGATGCCGGGAAACTGGCGGTGCGCTTCGACGAGACCGCCGGGCTGGAGAATGTCCTCACCGCTTACGAACGGATGCTGACCGGCAAGAACATCGGCAAGGTGGTCGTGAAGCTCTGATGCCGACGATCCGTCATCGCGCTCCGATCCAGTGCCTGGTCGCCGTACGCGGGCATCCGTTCGATCGTACTGCCTTTGATGCGCTGTTCCAGTCGATGGAGGGTATCAGCGCGACGATGGTGGACCAGCCCGCAGCGGCCAAGCTTATGAACACTGACGGGATGCGCGGCTTCGATGCGCTGGTGCTCTACGATATGCCGGGCCTCGATTTCGAGGTAGAGGTGGGAGCGCCGCTGCATCTTGATCCGCCACCGGGACTGGCTGACGGCTTTCGCGCGTTGCTGGAGGAGGGCAAGGGCGTCGTCGCGCTGCACCACGCGCTGGCGGGCTGGCCGACTTGGGACGAATATCACGAATGGCTGGGCGGGCGGTTCCTCTACCATCCGGGCACGGTGCGCGGACGACCGGTGCTCGATAGCGGCTATGCGCACGGCGTAACATACGATGCGGTGGTTCTGGCGGAGCACCCGGTGACGGCCGGCCTGCCACCGCGCTTCACGTTGACCGACGAGACCTACCTTGCGGAGATCTTCGCAGAGGATGTGACACCTTTGCTGCGGGCAGACATTCCCTTCACGCGCGAGCAGTTCTTCTCCGCCGAACTGGCGGTCCGGGGACGCATGTACGACCGCGAGGACTGGGACCATCCGCCGGGCAGCGATCTGATCGGCTGGACGCGTGAGGTGGGACGCAGCAGGCTGGTCTACCTCCAGCCGGGTGACGGGCCATCGGCTTACGACGATGTGAATTACCGGCGGCTGGTGGAGAACGCGATCCGCTGGGTCGCGTGAGCGTTCAGTCGTTCGCGGTGAGCCGATCCAGCCAGGCGCGGGCCTGCTTGGGCTCGCCCACGGCCTGCGAGTCCACCGGGCCGCGCTGGCGCAGGAATTCCTGGTGGAGTTCGAAAGGCTCCATGAACAGCTGTTCGCGCGCGGTGTCGATCTCTTCGGCGAGTTCGGTCAGTTCGGCGATCGTCGGAGCTACGGCTGCGCGTGCAGCGCGGTCGGCATTGTGGTCGAACAGGCCCCACTTGCCTGCCGCACAGACCTTGAGCGCGGCGATCAGCGCCTCGCGGTAATCGACCTCGAGGTCGGCGCGGCGGGTGTCGAGGCGTTCGAGACGGTCTGCTTTGGCCATCCGGCGGCGGTAGAACGGGGCAGCGCGGACTGCAAGTGCCGCAATCCTCCCCATCGCTGCGCGACAGGGAGGATCAGGAGCGATCACATCGCGGTCACGCCGCCGTCCACGGTGAATTCGCAACCGGTGACGTAGTTCGCCTCGTCGCTGGCGAGGAACAGGTTCATGTTGGCGATGTCGACGGGGCTGCCCATGCGCTTCATCGGAATGCCGGAGACAATCTCCTTGAAGCCCTCGGGGTTATCCTGGCGGGCGACGTCCTGCATGGCGGTCTCGATCATGCCGGGATGGACCGAGTTGCAGCGGATGCCCTCGGCAGCGCATTCCAGCGCCACGACCTTGGAGAACAGGCGCACACCGCCCTTGGCCGCGCCGTAGGCTCCGCACATCGGCACGCCGACCAGCCCGCCGATCGAGGAAAGGTTCACGATCGAGCCGCCGTGGCCGACCTTGCGCATCAGCGCCACCGCGCGCTGGGTGCCGAGGAACACGCTGTCGAGGTTGACCTTGTTCTGCTTCTCCCAGTCGGCGAGGGAGAGTTCCTGCAGCGGCTTGAGAATGGCGATCCCTGCGTTGTTCACCAGCACGTCGAGACGCCCGTGGCCCTGCTCGATCGCAGAGATGGTGTCATCCCACGAGGCTTCGCTGGTCACGTCCTGTGCCAGTGCCTCGGCCTGGCCGCCTGCCTCACGGATCGACGCGGCGACGCCTTCGGCGTCTTCCAGCCTGAGATCGGTGACGTAGACGAAGGCACCTTCCTCCGCGAAGCGCTGCGCGGTGGCGGCGCCGAGGCCCCGGGCGTTGCCCGCGCCGGTTACCAGAGTGATCTTGCCTTCGAGACGGCCCATTTCATGTACTCCTTCTTCAAAGTGAAGGGTGCCCGGCGCCGCCCCCAAGGGACTGACGCCGGACACCCCATTTCCCCCGCTGGGGTAACAGGTCAGAATTTCACGCCGACGGTGGCTCCGTACGTGCGCGGTTCCAGTGCCATGCCGAACGAGAACAACCCGGCCACGGTGAACGCGTGCGTCGTGGTCTTCTCGTTGGCGAGGTTGCGGCCGAAGACGCGGAAGTAGGCTTCCTTGTCGCCGACATCGAAGTTGAAGGTCAGGCTGGCATCGACGAGGTCCTGCGTGGTGGTACGCACGCGGGCATCGTTGCCATTGACCGTCACGCCGGTCACGTCGCCGCTGCCGTCGAGCGTCGGCGTCAGGGATTGTTGCGAGATCTGCTCGTCATAAGGGCTGATGTGACGCCACCCGGCGGTGGCGACGACCTTGCCGAAGCTGGTCGGGATCTCGTAGTCGGCATTGACCGAGCCGGTGAACTTGGGCGCATAGATCAGGCGGTTGGCGGAGTAGTTGAACGGAACCAGTCCGGCGCCGCAGCTGTTGGCCGCCGCCGTGCCCCCCGCATAGGCGCCGCAGGTCACGAAGTTGCGGAAGTGCGACTTCATGTAGGCAGTCGAGGCGGTGATCTTGAACTGCGGGGTGATGCGCAGGGTGGCGTCGGCCTCGATGCCCTTGATGATCGCGCCGCCCGGCACGTTGCCGGTGATCGTCTGGTTGCCGAGCGGGCCGCCGGGAACCGTCAGGTTCTGCTGCATGTCCTTGTAGTCGGACACGTAGCCCGCAACGTTGAATTCCAGCTTGCGATCGAACGCCGAGAGCTTGGCGCCCACTTCGTAGGCGTCCACGGTCTCGGGCTGGAACGGGGTGCTCGCGGTGGCGGCGGTGGCCGCGCGGGGGCTGAAGCCACCCGAACGATAGCCGCGCGACCAGCTGGCATAGAGCATCACGTCGCTGCTGGGGCGATAGTCGATGCCGACCTTGGGCGTGAACTTGGTGAAGTTCGCGTCCCCGGAACCGATCAGGCCCGCCGTGGCGAAGCTGTTGGTCAGCTTCTTGTTGTCATGGCTCCAGCGACCGCCGAAGGACAGGCGCCACTTGTCGGCGAAGGCCCAGTTGAAGTCGCCGAAGAAGGCGTAGCTGGTGGTCTTGCCGACGTTGGTCTGGGCGTTGGTATCGAACTCCATCGGCGGAATGCTCGGATCGAAGCCGAAGAAGCGCGTCCACTGCGTCAGGCTGTACTTCGAATGGAAGTAGTACCCGCCGACAACGTAGTCGAACCCGGTGAACAGGTTGCCTGCAGCGCGCAGTTCCTGGCTCCACTGCGTGTACTTCTGGCGGCGATCGACGTAGTAGAGATCGCTCGACGACCCGTCGAAGTCCTGGGTCTGCGCTTCCTTGCTGTGCCGCCAGCCGGTGATCGAGCTGAGCTTGATGCCGCCCAGATCATAGTTCATCTGCAGCGTGGCGTTGGGCGCCTTGTAGGTGCTCTTGGCGGGCAGGGTGAACACCGTATAGAGGTCGGTAGTGTTGTTGCGGCCGCATTCGTTGGCGGGGATCAACCCGCAGAACAGTTCGGTGCTGTTGGTCAGGTTGCTGACCACCGGCTCGAAGCTCTGCACCACGTTCTCGACCGAAAGCTGGGCGTCGAAGCCCGATCCGGCAGGCTCGAACAGCAGGCTGGCGCCGTAGCTGTCGGCCTTGCTGCCGCCCGCGCGGGTGTTGCGGATGGCATTGCGGTAGAAGCCGTCGGACTCGTTGTGGAAGTACCAGCCCTTGATGCCCCAGGTCTCGCCGTCGCCATAGTTGACGATGGCCTTGCCGGCCCAGGTGTTCCAGCGGCCGTAGGTGAATTCGGCCTTGCCGCCGGGCTCCATGGTGGGCTTGGTGCGGGTGATGTTGATGACGCCGCCGATGGTGTTGGCGCCGAACAGCGTGCCCTGCGGCCCGCGCAGCACTTCGATCTGGGCGATGTCGAAGGCGTCCTGCAACTGGCCGGTGTTGGTGCCGATCGTCACCCCGTCCACCACGACGCCGACGGTCGGGGTCTGCGACTTCTCGATGTCGGCATAAGTCAGGCCGCGGATCGAGATGTTGGCCGCCTGCGCGCCTGAATTCTGCTGGGTGATGAGCAGGCCCGGCGCGGCGCCCTGCAGGTCGCCGATGTTGGCCGAGGCCTTGTTCTCAAGCATCGCCGCGCTGACGGCGGTGATCGCGATCGGGGTTTCCTGCAGCGTTTCCGAGCGGCGGCGGGCCGAGACGATGATCTCGTTCGGATCGACCACGGCGGTGTCGGCCGCCTGCGGGGCGGCGTCCTGCGCGAAGGCGGGTGCCGAAATACAGGTCAGTGCGCTGGATGCGAGTGCGAGCTTGATGAGCGCGGTGTTCCGCGCTCCGCGAACATGTGCGGATGCCATCAGTTTATCCTCCCGGTGCGGCCGCGATTCTGTGAGGCCGTCTTCCGGTGGTCACTATGCATCGGATCGTTTCGCGCCCTACCTGTCGATTTGCACAGGTGCAGGTTTGCGTCCGAAATCGGACCACTCGCATAAATAGAGGAGATCGATGCCATGGCCGAGAACCGGCGATTCCTGCTTGCGCGCAGGCCGGAAGGGGAACCCGTTCCCGAAGACTTCATGCTGGTGACCGAACCTGTCCCCGCGCCGCCGCCCGGCGGTATCGTGGTGCGCAACCATTACGCCTCTCTCGATCCGGCCCAGCGCGGATGGATGGACGATACGGAAAGCTACATGCCGCCGATCCCGCTCGGCGATCCGGTGCGCGCAACGACGGTGGGCGTGGTCCATGCCTCGGACAACCCGGACTTCGCGGTCGGCCAATGGGTCATGGGGCTCAACGCACTGGAGGACTACTCCGTCGCCATGCCCGGCGGCTTCACGATGCCGATCGATGTAGAGGCCGTGGCGTCGCCGTCGAACTTCCTGTCCGCACTCGGCGCGGTCGGGCTCACGGCCTACTTTGGGCTGACGGAAGTGGCAAAGCCCCGGCCGGGTGAGACTCTGCTGGTCTCGGGCGCGGCAGGCGCCGTAGGCTCGGCCGTCGGCCAGATCGGCAGGATCATGGGCTGCCGCGTGGTCGGCATCGCAGGTGGTGCGGAAAAGTGCCGCCGCCTGATCGACGACTACGGCTTCGACGCCGCCATCGACTATAAGGGCAAGGACCACGCGAGCCTCGTCTCCGAGATCGCGGCGGCCGCTCCCGACGGCGTCAACGTGGTGTTCGAGAACGTCGGCGGCCCGGTGCTGGAGGCGGAAGTCTTCACCCTTGCGCATCACGCCCGGATCGTCCTGTGCGGCCTCATCGCCGAATACAACACGCCCGAAAAGCTGGGCCTGCGCAACTTGTGGCAGATCCTGGCCCGGCGCGCGACGATCCACGGGTTCCTGATCGCCGACTACGCGCACCGCTTCGCTGAAGGCGGCGCGCAGATGGCGCAATGGTTGGCAGAAGGAAAACTGCGCGCCGACGAGGACGTGCAGGAAGGGCTCGAGAACGCCTACCCGGCCTTCATGCGGCTGTTCTCCGGCGCGAATACCGGCAAACTGGTGTTGAAGATCGCATGAGCGCGGGCAGGCTGGCGGGCCGCAGGGCCATCGTTACCGGAGCAGGCTCGGGCATCGGTGCGGCCGTCGCCGCGCGGCTGGCGGCGGACGGGGCGCAAGTCTTCACCGCCGACATCCAGGGCGAGGTGGACTTCATCGCGGACCTTACCGAAGCGGATGCCAATGCGCGGCTGGTCGCCGCCGCGATAGAGCGGATGGGCGGGCTGGATACGGTTGTCCCCTGCGCCGGGATCAGCGCCTTCCATCCTCTGGAGGGGCATGACGACGCGTACTTCCAGCGCGTGCTCGACGTGAACCTCGTCGCCGTGTTCCGTCTGGTGCGCGAGGCTACTCCGCACCTGAAAGCACACGGGGCAGGGCGCATCGTCACGATCGGCTCGACCACCTCGACATATGGGGATGAGGGCCTGTGTGCCTATTCGGCATCCAAGCACGCAGTGCTGGGCTTCACCAAGTCCGTCGCAGCGGAGCTGGGGCCTTTCGGCGTCACCGCCACGTGCGTCCAGCCCGGCGCCATCGACACGCCGATGACGGCTCCCGCTTTTGATCAGATGCCGGAATACCGTACCTTCTGGGAAGGCAAGGCCCCGCTGCGCCGCCTCGGGCAAGCCGGGGACATCGCCGATGTCGTGGCCTTCCTGTGCAGCGAGGACGCGCGGTTCGTTTCCGGCCATGGCCTGTGGGTGGATGGTGGCGCGATGGTGCGGCATTGATCGCCAAAGGTGGGGACGGAGCAAGACCCAAAGCCGATCGGGACCTGGCGAGATAAATCCGCCGCAATCCCTCCCGCCGTATGTTCGCGGGTTGGTCCGGCACGCCGAGCCGACGGCGCTGCGATCGGTCGATAAAAGGTCAGCGCGGCGCGTTCCTGCACAACCTGCTGCGAAGCATGTCCCGCGCTTGGACAAGAATGGCAGGGTCCTGCCATATGTATGAACCGACATAGGTCACGACCCCTGAGGGCAATGCGAAGGCTATGATCCCCAGTGGCGATATGGACGCTTCGCTCGTCCGCACACATGCAAGTATCAGCACAACCATGAGTGCGCTGCTGGTCAGCGCGGGCCTAAGGCTTGCGAAAACGTCGCGAAACGGAATTTCCAGGCGTTTGCGCAGCAAATAGAGGCCATAAGGCAGAACGAGATAGCCACGAACCACTCCCGTCATCAACATGGCCTGCCACCCCCAGTCGTGGACCGCTGCCGCGGCCGCCAGACCAAGCACGATCTGCGTGGAGGTCCATGCCAGAACGGTCCGGGATTCTCCTGCCGAGGCGATGGCCGCCACGACAAGGGTGTTCATCTGCGAAGGAACTACGGCGCACGCGAAAATCCGGATCGCGTCGGCCACGGGTTCCCATCCCGGACCGAAGACAAGGTCCACGACCTGACGTGACAGAGCCAGCGTGCCGAAGAAGGCGGGGAACATGACGAACGCCGACAACCGGCTCATGCGCAGATACGTCGTTCGCATGGCCTGACGATCGTGTGCCGTTCGCGCCAGAACGGGCAGGGCGATCTGCTGGAACGGCGCATAAGTAACCTGGTTCAACACCTCGACGATGCGTGATCCGGCCCGAATGAATGCAACGGCCGCCGGGCCGACGAGAATGCCGGATATGACCTCGGCGCTGCGGATGTTGATCTGGTTGAGCGTGCCGGCGATGCCCAGATGAACCCCGAAGCGCATCATATCGCGGCAGGCGGCGCATTTAAACCTCGGCCTTGGCATCCAGCCGGTACTTATCCACGCACTGACAGCCATGGCGGCAGAAGCACCGATCCGTTGTCCGACAAGAGCCCACGCGCCAAATCCGGCCAAGGCAAGGGGCAACCCGACCAGCGCGCCCGCCAAAGAAGCGGCAAGGCTTCTTGCAGCCACGGAGCGGAAGCGCAGTTCACGCTGCAGGCGCGCGGTGTGTATGGTTCCGAGCGGGGTGATCGCGAAGATCGATGCGAGCGCAGCGACGATGGGGGCGAGTTCGGGCTGGTCGAATAATCGTGCGAGCAGCGGGGCGGCGGCGACAGTAACGACGCAGCATAGAAGTCCGCATGCCAGGTTGGCCCAGAACGCGGTGTCGGCGTCTTCTTCAGTAAGTGAGCGGCGCTGAACCACTGCTTCATTCATGCCGATGGTGCTGAGCGTCAGCAACAAGTCGATGACGAGGGCCGCCATCGCGACAAGCCCGAATGCAGGTGCTCCCAGCAAACGTGCCAAAATGGCAAAGGTCAGGAACGACAACGCTTGCGTCCCGAGGCTTGAAGCCGTGGACCAGAACAGCGGCTTCGCGACGTCAGGCGAAATTCTGTTCATGATCGGTTTCGGACTTTTGGATCGGCGTCCAGGTCGGGGCGATTGTCCTCCAGCCACGCGATGAACGCGGCATGGCAGACTTGTGGAGAAAAGTGCGTTCTGGCCGCCGATAATGCAGCGGTGCCCAGAGCCAGACGGTGTTGTTCATCCTCAAGCGACAATACCGCTTCGGCGAATGCTTGCGCTTCGTCCGCAACACGTATGACGGGCCGGCATTCGTGCTCCACACCTTGCAAAGTCACGCTGGTAGCAACCACGGCCTTGCCTTGCGCCATCGCTTCGACGAGCTTGATCTTCAGTCCCGACCCAAATGTCAGCGGCGAGATCACGACTGCCGCCGCCGCGTAGATCGAGGCAAGATCGTCAATTATTCCGTGGAACCTGACCCCTTCTGGTGCTCTTCCAGGAAAGGCGAGGGCCACCGATCCGACGACATCCAGCGTTGTCTCCGGAGACCTTGATCGGACGGTTGGCCAGACGTTTTCGAAGAACCATTCGAGACAGACGACATTGGGCGCGGTGTTGCTTCCCACGAAGAGGAGGCGTCCGGTCGCTCCTGGCTGCGCGGCCTCGACGGGACGGACTGCCATTGGCGCCAGTATCGATCTGGCCGCGGGCACATGTTCGGATACGAAGCCGGCCTCGTCGGCCTGGATCGCCAGGACTGCGTCGGCGCGGCGCAATAGTGCAATTTCCTGATCGCGATCGAGGTGACATACTGAATCGCGGCCGCCGGATGCGATTTTGCGGCGATGGAACAAGTCGTGCATCACGATTGCGCCGGGCAGGTCGGGCAGGAGGTCGAGAGCTTCCGCCTGAAAAGCATAGTCGGCGATGACAAGGTCCGCGCGCGCTCTGGCGTGCCTGATCACGAACGACCGGTCGGAATTTCGCCACGCGGCCGCTATGGAATATGGGCGTGGTCGATCTTTCAGCCATGTTGCGGTCAGTCCCGCACGCCGAAACCATCGGATCATGATGGCGAGAATGGCATCGCGAAAAACGCCGGGATCGAGTGATATGACCCATGATCCCAATTTCAGCACGCTGCGGATTTCATGCGAGTGAAACACACTCATTTCAGGCCGTAAGCGCATGACCGGCCATCGTCCCATAAGATCTGGAGACGGCTGCAACAGGTGAGGCGTAAACCCGGCACCTTTGGCCGCGTCAGCGAGATCCAGCAGATACGCGCTGCTGCCGTTCGTGCGGCCGATGATCCTTTGCCGACTTATGAAGAAAATATCGCCTTTTGAAGGCATACGATTTCGGTAAGAGTTATCTTTATTGATGAAATTTCCGGAAAATGAGATAAAATCCAGAAAAAATTTTTTCGGGTGCAGAAAAAATGCTAATGATGTTTGCGCGCTGGATAGCATAAAATTATTCATATATTTTGCATACGTTTCAGAGAATGTGATTTCGAATGCGAATGAAATTCCAAATTTTTATCTATAAATTTATTGGCATAATTTCGAGATATTGAATCAATTTTTGTGATTATTGATGCTGATATAACAACAAATAAGGCGCATAAAGGAAGTGTAAGCGTGTACTGGAAGTTGGATATAGCCTCCATCACGTGCTTAATGGGCGCATGTAGCGCGTATATCGGGTAAGATACTGCTCCTAGCCAATCTAAAATTGCACGGTTGGCTGGCGAAGGTATTGATTTTGCCCCAAGCATTACAAGTAATGGTGAAAAAATCATTACAAATGCCAGATCGTAAGCCGCTCTCGCACGCCCATCAAAATCAGGGATCAAAATTAAGACACAGATCATCAGGAGAACAGGAGTCGAAATGCATGGCACCTTTGGAACCCAGTACCTCCGGGTGCCATCAAGCACTACGCCAAAAGAAAACGAGAACGATACCCGCGACAATGCAACGAACCAATCTTGTAATACCACTCCATGATCAAGGTCACCGAAAATAACTACCGATAGGAGCAACCCCGCGAGACCCAGTACCATCCAGCACAGCAAGCCGATCGCCGTTTTGCGAGCAGAGGATCGCCGCGTTCGTGTCAGCCTTGCCGCGTATATCGCGTTTGCCACGAGTTCGTAGAACAGTGACCATGCGGGCGGATTGAAAAGAAATATGCCCCACGGAACGAACACGTTAGGCAGCATCAGCAGGTTGGCTGGTAATCCGGTAACGATGGCGAACAGACCGGGGCCTTGATCGGGACTGAACAGGCTCCGGCTCAATGCGAGCGAGAGTCCGATGAGCGTCCCGATCGCCATGACGGGTTGCAGGCGTACAAAACGCATCACCAAGAACTCGCGCAATCCCATGCCTTCTCGAAGCCGGGTTCCATAAGCATGGGCAATCACGAAGCCGCTTAGTACAAAGAAAAAATCCACTGCCAGATAGCCGCTTGCGAACAGCGAGCCCGCTGCGGCCGGCCGCCCTAGTGCCGCAAGAGTACGTAAGTGATAAAACAAAACCGAAAACGCGGCGATGCCGCGTAGTGCGTCCAGCGCAGCAAAGCGCTGGGGGGCTACAGTGTCCTCAGTCGACATAGTAGCCCTTGAATTTCTTGTGGTAGCCAAATGCGTCGGTGAGCCCCGCGCTGGCGAATTCCTTGATGTTCACCAGGCTGAGCGCAACCCCTCCCACCTTGCCGCCCCCTTGAGCGAGGAGGTCAAGAGTCGTCCGCACCGCTTTTTCCGGCGTTCGGCGCCAGCGTGCGATGACCAGAGTCTTGTCCGATAGCCTGGATACCATCCGTGTTTCGGCCACGCCCAGAACAGGTGCAGAATCGATGATGATGATGTCGAAACCCTCCCTCAGGCCAGCGATCAGGCGCGCCATGGCATCTTCCGTTATCTGGTCTTCCGAGCTCCGTTGGCCGAGGGTTGGCAAGATATGCAAGCCGGTACGATCTTCGCGCACCAGCGCTTCGTCGATCCGGATCGTACCATCCAGAACACGGAACAGCCCTTCGGCATTCCTGCCGGGTAACAGGGCGTCGGAAGTCGAGTGATGGCGTACGTCGGCGTCCACCAGCACGACACGCTGCTTGCCGATGGCCAAGGTTCGAGCCAGGCACATCGAAGTGGTGGACTTGCCCTCCCGGGGAAGAGCGGATGTGATGGTGAGGACTTTGGCCGTGCCGTCCGACATCGTGAGTCCAAGGTAGGTTGCAAGATTACGAAGGCTTTCCGTGAACAGCGACATCGGCCGCATTGTCACATAGTCCTGAGGCAGGATGCTTTCCGCTTTTGCACGAGTTGCTGAGGACAGGGTCGGAATGGCTCCTGCATAGACCGCGCCTAGGCCCGTCTCGATGTCGGCGCGGGTCGCGACCGTATCTTCCAGATATTCCGCGACCGCCATGGTCAGGCAGGCAGCTATCGCTGCTGCTGCCAGCCCGGCAAGCGCACCGAGAAGATAGCGGGGTGAGGAAGGGGTATCTGGTACACGTGCCACAGACGCGATCGTCGCGTCTGCGTTGGGCAACGCGCCGACCTGCGCGGTCTCTTTTTCACGCGTGAGGTAGGCGTTGTAGATCGCCCTGCTTGCCTCGGCTCGTCGCTCGAGTTCCAGGCGGCCCACTTGTGCCGAACTGTTCTGGGCCAGCGAGCCTTTCGCCTGTGCGCGACTTGCGAGCAATGAACCAAGCCGGGATTCCGCAATCTGCACATCGCCGCGCAGGCCGGAGATGATGCGCGTCAATTCGGCACCGAGTTGACTGCGTACGTCGGCAAGTTCATCGCGAGCTTCGACCACGTCGGGATGGAGCGCTCCATAACGCGCATCCAGTTGGGCCAGGCGGGCACTGGCCTGCGCTTCCTGCTGCCGCAGTTGCCTGACCGTTTCCGACGCAAGCGCGCTGCCGGTATCGGCCCCGCCTCCACCGCGCGCGATCTGGGTCTGAGCAGCGCTCAGCTTTCCGCGCTGTTCGGCCAGTTGCGCCTGCGAGTCCGCGATCTGGCGATTGAGTTCGGAGACTTCCTGCTCGGCCATGGTCGCGCCTTGCGCGCTCATGAGATTGTTGCGGATCATGTAGTTCTGAAGCGCCGCATCATCGGCGACCGCCTGGCGCTGCAGAGTGCTTGCCTGTCCTTCGACGTAGCGCGCGGACTGGCTGTTGCGCAGTTGCTTCTTGGTGCTGTCGAGTTGGATGTAGCGCCCTGCCAGCGCGTTGGCGATCCTTGCCGCGTTCACAGGGTCGGTGGAAGAGACCGAAATCTCGACGAGATATGTCACACCAACACGCCGAACATGACTTTGCGCCAGAAGGATTTCGGCCGTCCGGCGCTCGCGCTCTGCCGCGGATGCGGCGGTATCGATCTTGCCGCCGAACTCGCGTGTGCGTGCGAGACCCAGTTGGCGCACCACGTCCAGTGTCAATGCCGGCGAGCGGACCACTTGCACCGCCGTGTCGATCAGGTTGTCATCCGCAGGTGCCACGAAGCCGCGGTCGTTGATCTTCACCGGTTCCGCCTGCCGCGGCTCCAGCAGAAGCGTGCTTGTGGCGGTATAGGTGCGGGGCAGCAAGGCCAGTATGGTTGCGGCGATCGTCAGAGTGATCACGAAGGCCGAAGCGAAAGCCCACCTGCGCCTGAAGAAAAGCGCGCCTATTTCAGACGCCTCGGGAAATAGTCGAGCGGTTGCCCGGACGGATATTTCATCCGCTGCGGCGCCATGAATCCTGTTGCTCAAGGCGTTGCTCCAAATAGGATCATCTAAACATTGAGGCATATGCAGCAATGCCTAAGCATGTCGTCCGTAAAGCGTTGCGGTCGTCCTAGGTATAATGCCGATACGCCCCGTCGCTGGAAACAGAATTTCGCTCCATTTTGAGATGGAGTTTCGGGGTTTTCAGATGGAATTGGATCAAACTGTCAGGGCATCGGTGGCGTATCTCGTGCATGACATGGACGACACCGCCGTTCATCGGAGAGTCGATCTGCTTTTGGGAGAGGGTTTGGCGGTGGCTCTTGGCGGCTTTCGCAGGCGCGCATCGGTGATGGACACCGACATCGCGCATCGGGTGCTTGATCTGCGCCGCACTGTTGATCTGGGCCGCACCATGGATGCGCGATTGATGCAGCGTGCGGCGGCGGTGGCGCGACATCTTCTTGATCCGGCAGCGGTTCGGGAGCTTTGCTACGGAGCTTCGGTGATCGTCGCCCGAAACCTTGAGATGCTCGTGCTCGCGTGGCGTGTGCGCCGGCGCGAGCAGCGTCTGGTCTACGAGTGCCTGGACATCCATCGGCTGATGCTCGGCGGGGGCTGGAAATCCCGTATGCTCAGGTGGCTGGAGCGGTGGTTGCTGGCGCGCACGGACCTGGTGATCGTGAGTTCACCGGCGTTCGCGGATCGCTACTTTTCGAAAAGGCAACGGCGCTCCGAAGGCGTGATACTGGTGGAGAACAAAGTGTCCCGCTCGCGGTCCAGCGTGCCTCCCTCGCCTAGATCCTCCAGTGACGCCCCCATTGTCATCGGGTGGTTCGGAATGCTGCGCTGCCGCCGGACCTTCACGCACCTTGCCCAACTGGCACAGCGGGCGAGAGGGCGCGTGGAAGTGGTGATCGCCGGCATCGCCAGTCCTGCCGAATTCCCCGATTTCGAAGCGGAAGTGTCGAAGATCCCACGGATGCGATACCTGGGAGCCTATCGCCCCGAAGACCTGGCAGACCTTTATACCGGTGTCGATTTCGTCTGGGCCATCGACTATTTCGAGGAAGGGATGAATTCGGAATGGTTGTTGCCCAACCGGCTCTACGAAGGCCTGGCCCATGGCGCGATACCCATCGCCTTGAAAAGCGTCGAAACCGGGCGCTGGCTGGCGCGCCGTGATGTCGGGTTGTTGTTGGACGATGCGGACAGCGAACTGCCCGATCGATTGCTGGGGCTGACCGCCGATGAGCGATGGCGCATGCAGCTCGCCATTGCCGCCTTGCCGGATGGCGCGCTTCATCAGGCCCTTTCCGAGCGCCGTGCCATAGCCGAGGCCATCTTAGGGCGTGTCCGTGCCTGATTTCGACGGTGCCGACATGCTCATCGTCGTACCCTGCCTGAACGAGGAAGCGTACCTGCCCGCCTTGCTGGCGAAGCTACTGCGCAATGTGGGCGGTGCGCTGGTCGTGGTGGCCGATGGCGGAAGTACCGATCGAAGCAGGGAGATCGTCAGAAATCTCGCCTCCAGGCACGATAATCTGGTGCTGCTGGAAAATCCCAAACGGATGCAGGGGGCGGCGGTAAACCTGGCGGCTCGCCGCTATGGCGCCGGACGTCGCTGGCTGGTGCGGATCGACGCACATGCGCGATACCCGGAAGAGTTCGTCCCACGCCTCGTGCTTTCGGCGCAGGGCATGCGGGCGACCTCGGTGGTCGTGCCGATGACCACACGGGGGACGGGATGCTTCCAGAAAGCGGCGGCTGCGGCGCAGAACTCCGTGCTGGGCACAGGCGGCGCCGTGCATCGCCACGTCGGAAGGGGGCAGTGGGTCGAACATGGCCACCACGCCCTGTTCGACCTCGTCCTGTTCATGATGGTGGGAGGATATGACGAGGATTTTGCCGCTAACGAGGATTCCGAACTCGATCGCCGGCTTATCGCCGCGGGCGGCCGCATCTGGCTCGAGCCGGATGCTGCGATCGTCTACCACCCTCGTGCCTCCGTGAGCGCCCTGTTCAGGCAGTATCGCAATTACGGCAAGGGTCGCGCGCGCAATCTCAAGCGACATCCGGCACCGTTGAAGTTGCGCCAGATGCTGCCGATCGGCGTGCTGCCGGCAATCGCCACTGCACTGAGCGCATTTGCGGCGGCGCCTTTCGGGTTCGGAGCGATGGTGCTGGCAATACCTATGTCATGCTGGTTGGCGGTGTCGCTCGTCGGCGGGGCGTTGCTCGGCATGCGCGCGCGATCGGGATGTGCGGCCTGCTCCGGAATTGCCGCGATGACGATGCATGCTGGCTGGTCGCTGGGCTTCATAGGTGAGGCGCTGAGCAGGCGCAGGATGCCGCCGTCACCATCGTCGCTAAGGCTCGATCCATTGCCCGATGAGCCATCGATGGATGAAACACCGCTGCGGGTGGCACAGGCTACCTGATCAGCCGGTCTGGCGCAGCCCTATTTGCTCCACCGTGCTGCGCGCGCAGCCCGTTCTTGCGCGGCGTCAAGCGGATCGCCTGAGGCCATCGCTTGCGCCGCGGCCATGAGATCTCCCGCGGCCGAGCCGGCTTGTCGGTATTCGCCGTGCGTGGTGGCCTCGTTAGTCATCGCCCGGCGCAGGACCCAGCCTTCGCTGTCCTTGCAGGCGATGCCCGAACTGGCGCCGGCGTCGTAGACGCGGCAATAACCGCCGTCACTGCGCCGGAAGCTGGTGAGAATCCGCAGCTTGCCGGTTTCATCGCTGGACGCGAGCTTTTCGTCGAGGCCCCTGGCCAGCATGCCTGTCGCCACAAGCGCACCGCTTGAAGTCACACCGGCACCGTCATCTGCAATGCGCGTTCCGAAGAACAGTCCCAGCACGAGCGAGGCGGCGATCGCTGCTCCCATGCCGGACCAGCGCGGCAGCGTGAAGCGGCGCGAACTGGCGGCGCGGGTCTGCCTGTCCCGGCGCGCGCGCGCGGCGGTGAAATCGAGAATCCGGGCGGGTTCGTCCGACTTGGCGTCGATCATCTCCGCTTCGACGTCCTCTGCCGCAGCGGCTGCGATCATCAGGGTCAGGCTTTCCGGCACCGGCTCTTCAGCGACGGGATCGAAGTGGCCGCGCAGTAGCGCACGCAGGCGCTGCTGCTCCTGGAGTCGCGACGAAAGCGTGGGGTCGGCGGCAATCGCATCGGCCACCCGCTGCCCGTCGGCGCCGGACAGTTCGCCATCGGCGTAGGCGGCGAATTCCTCCTCGCTCACGGTCATGCGATTTCTCCGAGTTCGCGCAGCAATGCCTCGCGGCCACGCCCGAGCCGCGAGGTGAGCGTGCCCTGCGGCACGCCGATGATTTCGGCCGCTTCCTTGTAGGCAAAGCCCTCGACCAGCACGAGCACTACCGCTTCGCGCTGGTCGTCGGGCAGACGGGCGAGGGCGCGGCCGACATTACCCAGTTCGACCATGTTCTCGGCATCGCGATCACCGGGTGTGCCGACGTTGGCGCCTTCCTCCTCGTGAGTGAAGGTCTGCGAGCGCCGCGTCCTTGCCCGTACTTCATCGATCCACTGGTTGCGCATAATCCTGTAAACCCAAGCGTCAAGCCGCGTGCCGTCCTGCCACGACTGGCGGGACTTGAGCGCGCGCTCGACCGTCTGCTGGCACAAGTCGTCGGCGTCGGCCGCATCACGGGCGAGGCCCCGCGCGAAGCGCCGCAGGCGCGGCAGCAGGGCGGTGAGTTCCTCGCAGAAACGGTCTTGGCTCGTCGATGCGTTCATCGAAATGTCTTGTCCGCAGGATGAAACGGACCGACTGCCGCGTTTCATCCCTGAATGCCACGAAATTTTTGCTATCGGATGGATCGATGAGAAATCGCACCCTTCTTTCGGCCGGGATTGCCGCCATCTTTCTCGCCGCGCCGTCGGTGCCGGTCGAAGCGCAGCTCGGTGGTGGGCTGCCGATGGACCTGCCCGGGACCGTGGGCCGGGTGCGCGATACGCTCGGCGACATTGCCGGGCCGGTGATAGAGCCCGTCGGGCGGATCGTGAGCGACGTGCGCGCGCTGGCGAACGAGCGGGTGCGGCGGCTCACCCGGCTGGTCGCCGATCACGGCGACCGGGTCGAGTGGGACGAGCAGCACCAGCCTGCCGTGCGGGGCGAAGTGCTGATGCTGGACCCCGACGAGGCGGCGCTCGATACGGCCCGGCGGCAGGGGTACAATGTGATCGAGCAAGGTGCGCTGGAAGGGCTCGATGTACGCTTTGCGCGCCTCGAGGTGCCGTCAGGCGCCTCTCTGGCCAAATCGGTGGAGGACTTGCGAAAGACCCTTCCTGGCCGGGAGATCAGCGCGGATCAGTTGCATTTTCCTTCGGGTGGCACCCCCACGCAGGACGGCAAGGCGGTATCCGGCGCGCTTCCACGCGGCGGCACTGTCGGGGTCATCGACGGCGGCATCGGTGGTTCGACGCGGCTTGCCTCGCAGCGTGGCTTCGCGGCGGGAGCGCCGAAAACAAGCGACCATGCCAGCGCGATCGCCTCGCTTCTGACGGGGGCGGGGACTGCGCGTATCTATGGCGCCGATGTCTATGGCGCGGACCCGGCGGGCGGCAATGCGCTGGCGATCGCAAGGGCGCTGGGGTGGATGCAGGTGCAGGGCGTGCCGGTGGTGTCGATCAGTCTGGTCGGTCCGTCCAACCCGCTGCTGGCGCGGGCGGTGGCTTCGGCGCAGAGCAAGGGGATGACGGTGGTGGCGGCGGTCGGCAATGACGGCGCGGCTGCTCCGCCTGCCTTTCCGGCGTCCTATCCCGGCGTGATTGCGGTGACAGGCGTGGACGGATCGGGACGCGTGCTGATCGAGGCGGGGCGTGCCTCGCACCTCGATTATGCCGCGCCGGGAGCGGACATGTCGGCGCTGGTGCCGGGCAAGGGCCGTCAGTCGCTGCGCGGAACGTCCTATGCTGCGCCGCTGGTGGCGTCGCGTATCGCGGCGCGGCGGGCACTCGTCAGAAGTGCCGCAGAGGCGCTGAAAGCCGTGGATTCCGAAGCCATCAAGGGGCAGCGCCGAACCGGACGCGGCGTGTTGTGCAACATCTGCCGATCGGGCCTTTAGAAAAAATCTGAAATAATTTCATCGGCCATGGATGAAAGCGAAATGGCCATCCGTTCCTTCCATCAGACACCCCGGACGGGGCCAACGACAACAAGGAAGGAGCAAATCCCATGAACAAGCTCTCACTTACGACCGCCATCGCAACTCTTGCCCTGATCGCCGCGCCAGGCGTGGCCAATGCCCAACTGCTGGGCGGTGGCGGCCTTGGCGGATCGCTCGGCGGTGGCCTCGGCGGCTCGCTGGGCGGCACCATCGGCGGTGTCGGCAGCTCGATCGACGGGACCATGGGCGGTGCGGGCGACATCAGCGCCTCGCGCGCCAGCCGCAGCGTTTCGTCGCGGGCCTCGGGCAATGCCAGCGGCCACGCCAGGAAGTCCGTGACCAAGCCCTCGGTTTCGGCGCCGGATACCTCGGCGGTGACCGGTGCAGCCGATAGCGCCCGCTCGCAGGCCAGCGGCCTCGTCGACTCCGCCCGCTCGACGGCGGGTAGCGGTTCGGCAACCGGCACGGGTTCGGCCACGGGCTCGCTCGCCGGTTCACTGACGGGATCGGGCGCGAACGGCTCGGCTTCGGGTGCGGGCAATCTCGCCGGTTCGGGCAGCCTGCCTGATACTTCGGGCGTGACCTCGCAGGTTGCGGGCACCGCGACCGGGACGGCTCAGGCAGCCCGCTCGGCCGCGGCAGAGAAGGCGCAGGCGGTCGGCAGCCAGGCCCGCGATGCGGCGTCCAGCGCGGCGAACAGCTCAGCCTCGGGTTCGGGTAATGGTTCTGCCAACGCGCAGGCGGGCAAGCGCAGCGCCAACGTGAACGGCTCGGGCAGCGGTTCGGCTTCGAAGAGCGGTGCGAATGGTTCGGTCGGCCTCGGTGCCAGCACCAGCCGCGACCAGTAAGTTCCGCAGATAAGCCTTCGTCAGAAAGGCGTGCCTAACACCGCCGCGTCGCTTCCATCCCCCACCGATGACGCGGCGGCCTGCGCCCCCGGGAGAGACCACTCACTCTCGGGGGCGTTCTCATGCGTGCGATCAGGCGGCAGCGCGGATGGTGACCGGGATCGACTTGTAGGCCGGGGTGCCGCTCGCGGGGTCATAGTTGTCCAGCGGCACAAGGCAGTTGGCCTCCGGATAGTAAGCCGCCAGCGAGCCGCGCGCGATGGCATGGCGGACCAGCGTGAAGCCCTTCAATGTGCGCCCGGCCGGGGTGGTGACGTCCACCTTGTCGCCCTCGGCCAGACCCAGCATGGCAAGGTCCACTTCGTTGGCGAAGATCACGTCGCGGCGGCCGGTGACGCCGCGATAGCGATCGTCAAGGCTGTAGATGGTGGTGTTGTACTGGTCATGGCTGCGGATCGTGGTGAGCAGCAGCGAGCGCTCGACCTGTTCCTCGGCGTGGGGGTGCGCGATGAACTGCGCCTTGCCGGTCGGTGTCTTCCACGTGCGGGTCGCAGGGCCGATGGTGAGGCGGAATCCACCCGGCTCGCGCACGCGAATGTTGAAGTCGCGAAAGTCGGGATAAACGGCCTCGATGCCGTCGCGGATGCGGTCGTAGTCGGCGACGAGCGCGGCCCAGTCGATGCGGGTGTGCGGCATCGCCGCCTGCGCCAGCCCGGCAACGATCGCCGGCTCGGAGCGCACGTCGGGGCCGGGCGCCTTGAGTTTCCCGCGTGAGGCGTGGACCATCGACATGCTGTCCTCCACCGTCACCCACTGCGGCCCGGCCTGCTGTACGTCCAACTCGGTGCGGCCGAGGCAGGGGAGCACCAGAGTCTCCTTCGCCGTCAGCAGGCAAGTGCGGTTGAACTTGGTGAGGATATTGACCGAAAGGTCCAGCCCGCGCACCGCGGCGAAGCAGGCCTCGGGATCGGGCATGGCGACGGCGAGGTTGCCGCCGAGCGAGATCAGCGCCTTCGAGTGTCCGGAGCGCATGGCGGCAAGGGCTTCGACTGCATTGTGGCCGTGATGGCGGGGCGCGGCGATGCCGAAAGCGTCGTCGAGACGCTGCAGCATGTCCTCGGTCGGCAGTTCGGTGATGCCGACGGTGCGGTCGCCCTGTACGTTGCTGTGGCCGCGCAGGGGGCAGATGCCCGCGCCCGGCTTGCCGAACTGCCCACGCAGTAGCAGCAGGTTGGCGATCGCCTGCACGTTCTGGGTGCCGTGCTTGTGCTGGGTGATCCCCATGCCGTAGCAGACGATCACCCGCTCCGCCTTCATGTAAACTTGCGCCATGCTTTCGATGGCATCGCGCGTCAGGCCGGAGGCGACCTCGATCCAGTTCCAGCTGGTGGCATCGAGATCGGCCCTGAGCGCGTCCAGCCCTTCGGTGTGATCGGCGATGAAAGCGTGGTCTAGGGCGTCGGCCTCAACCACCAGTTTCATCATGCCCTTGAGCATCGCCATGTCGCCGCCAATGCGGACCTGATGGTAGGCAGAGGCGAGCGGGGTGGAATGGGTCGAGAGCATTTCGGTGGGATGCTGCGGCGACTTGAAGCGTTCGAGTCCGCGCTCGCGCATCGGGTTGGCGACGACGATGGGCACGCCGCGCTTCGATGCGGCGGCCAGCGTGCCGAGCATGCGCGGGTGGTTGGTGCCGGGGTTGTGGCCGATGCAGAAGATCGCGTCGGCGAGGTCGAAATCCTCCAGCGTCACCGTGCCCTTGCCGATGCCGATCGACTTGGGCAGGCCGGTGCTGGTCGCCTCGTGGCACATGTTCGAGCAGTCGGGGAAGTTGTTGGTCCCGAACTCGCGCGCGAAGAGCTGGTAGAGGAACGCGGCCTCGTTGGAGGCGCGGCCGGAGCAGTAGAACTCGGCCTGGTCGGCGTGGGCGAGGGCCTGCATCGATGCACCCGCGCGGGCGAAGGCTTCGTCCCATGTGATGGGCACATAGTGGTCGGTCTCGGCATCGTAGCGCAGCGGTTCGGTGAGGCGGCCCGCGTCCTCCAACTGGTGATCGCTCCAGGACCACAGTTCGGTGGCGGTGTGGCGCGCGAAGAAGTCGGGATCGACGCGCTTGACGGTGGCTTCCCAAGTGACGGCCTTGGCGCCGTTCTCGCAGAATTCGAACGAGGAGGTGTGCCGGGGATCGGGCCAGGCGCAGCCGGGGCAGTCGAAGCCGTCGGGCTGGTTCATTTGCAGGAGCGCGCGCGTGTCGGGGCTGGCCTTCATCTGCTCGCGAACGGTACGCGCCACTGCGCGCAGAGCGCCCCAGCCGCCGGCCGGCCCCGTGTAGTCGCTAATGCCTTGGGGGCGGTTCTCGGGTTCACGCGTTTCGCTCATGACTCTGGTACTCGCTGCATGGTGGCGCGGCCGGTTTAGCATCCCGCGTCGGAAAATCCGACGGTACAGGAGTATGCTTTGTGCGCGGACCTGGTTGCATGCTGCGCAGCACAGAGCGGCACCATCAGAGGTCCTCTATCAGCGCGGTGGGCACTTCGTAGCCCCATTGCGCATACTTGCGCGCGATGACGGCGGCCATGAGCGCCAGTTCGGGTGAGCGGTCGCCGGGGCGGTGGCTCATGATGATCGGCGAGGTCGCAGGCTCCACGAGTTCGCGGAAGGCGACGTCGTGGCTGCGGGCGCGGCGGACCGATTCCGGGACGATCGCCATGCCTTCCTGCGCCGCGACGAGGCCGATGGCGATCTGCAGTTCGCGCGCCTCGTGGACCACGCGCGGTTCGATGGAATGGTCGCGGAAGAGCGAGATCACCTGGTCGGCATAGCTGGGGCGCGGTGCGCGCGGGTAGAGAATTTGCGGTTCGTCGGCGAGTTCGCGCAGGGAGATCGGCTCCTCGCCGTTCGCGAGCGGGTGATCCGTCGGGAAGGCGGCGATGAGTCTTTCGTCGCGCAGGATGATGCGCCGTACTGCCGGATCCTCGAACCGGATACGACCGAAGCCGACGTCGATACGCCCGTCCTTGAGGGCGGCGATCTGGTCGAGCGTCGTCGCTTCCACCATGACCAGTTCGACGTTCTCGGCGACCTTGCGGAATTCGCGGATCAGTTCGGGCAGGCGCGCGTATATGGTGGAGGCGACGAAGCCGATGACCAGGCGCCGGCGCCGACTGGTCGCCGCCGCCTTCACCATGGTCTCCACGTCTTCCATGCGGGCGAGCATCTGCAGCGCCTGGGCATGGAGCAGCCGTCCCACCGCGGTCAGCCGCAGCGGCCGGCTCGACCGGTCGAGCAGCGGGGCGCCGACGTGAGCCTCCAGCTGCTGGATCGCGCGCGACAATGGTGGCTGGGCGATGTGCAGCCGTTCTGCCGCCCGGTTGAAGTTACCTTCGTCCGCAACCGCCACGAAGTAACGCAGGAGGCGCATGTCCATCACGAGATCTAAACCCTCCCTCTAGCATCGCTCGGGCTGCAATATACCCAACAGGTATGTAGTGTTGACCGCATTGATCTTTGATAGAAGTATCGCGCAGGCATATCTGTCCCATGAAAGCTAAGCATATGGGAGAGTCGCTGCAATGGCTATGTTAAGCCGCGCTGATACCTTCATCGTCGATGTGCCGACGATCCGGCCTCACGTGCTGGCCATGGCTACCATGCATGCGCAGTCGATGGTGATCGTTCGGCTGATCGACGCCGACGGCGTCGAGGGACTGGGCGAGGGCACCACGATCGGCGGCCTCAGCTATGGCGAAGAGAGCCCCGAGAGCATCAAGTCCGCGATCGACACCTACATCGTCCCGGTGCTGGAAACCTGCGATATCGCGCAAGTCGGCGCGACTATGGCCAAAGTCGCCAAGTGCGTGCGCGGCAATCACTTCGCCAAGTGCGCGGTGGAGACGGCGCTGCTCGACTTGGCAGGCAAGCGGCTCGGGGTTCCGGTGTCCGAACTGATCGGCGGAGGCCGGGTGCGCGGCAGCCTGCCAGTGGCCTGGACGCTCGCCAGCGGCGACACCGCGCGTGACATCGCCGAGGGCGAGGCCATGCTGGAGGCGCGCCGCCACCGCATCTTCAAGCTCAAGATCGGCAAGCGCGACGTGCGCGACGACGTGGCCCATGTCGGCGCCATCTGCAAGGCGCTCGGCGACCGGGCCAGTGTGCGGGTGGACGTCAACCAGAACTGGAGCGAGGCGCAGGCCAAGCTGGGCATGGCGATGCTGGCCGATGTCGGCTGCGATCTCGTCGAGCAGCCGATCGCCGGGGACGACGTCGCTGGCATGGCCCGGCTGTCCACCACGCAGGCGGTGCCGCTGATGGCGGACGAGGCGCTTCATGGCCCCCGCTCCGCGCTGCGTATCGCTGCGAGCCATGCCGCGGGCGTCTTCGCGCTCAAGATCGCCCAATCGGGCGGCCTTTTCGCCACCGCCGAAGTCGCCGCGATCGGTACGGCCGCGGATATCGGCCTGTATGGCGGCACCATGCTCGAAGGCGGGATCGGCACCATTGCGTCGGCCCATGTCTTCGCGACCCTGCCTGAACTCGCCTGGGGCACCGAACTGTTCGGTCCGTTGCTCCAGACCGAGGAAATCCTTTCCGAGCCGCTGGCCTATGCCGACTTCTCGCTGGCGGTCCCGACTGCGCCGGGCCTCGGCGTCAGCCTCGACGAGGACAAGCTCGCCTTCTTCCGGCGCGACCGGACCGCGCCCGCCCTTCACGCCGTCAACGCAGGAGCCTGACCCCCGTGCTTTTCATGGTCGAAATGGACGTCAACATTCCCCTGGGCTTCGATCCCGCCGAAGCGGCGCGGATCAAGGCCGAGGAAAAGGCCTACTTCCAGAAGCTCCAGGCCGCGGGAACCTGGCGCCACATCTGGCGCAAGGTCGGCTTGTACTCGAACGTCTCGATCTTCGACGTCGAGAGCAACACCGCGCTGCACGACACGCTCATGGCACTGCCGCTGTACCCCTTCATGACCATGAAGGTGACGCCGCTGTGCCGCCACCCTTCCTCCATCCATGACGACGATCGCTGATCGCCACCGCCCGGAATAACGGGCCTAGAATTACGGGAGAGAATGAAATGGACACCAGCTTCGTAAAGACCCCCGAGATCCAGCAGTTGCTCGACCGCGCCGCCGGCGTGAACGAGAGCGGCGGCAGCCCGCGCCTCAAGGCGATCGTGCGCGACCTTACTGAAAGCGTGATGGAACTCATCGTCAGGCATGACGTCTCCGAGAGCGAGTTCTGGCTGGCGATGAAGTACCTGTCGGACAGCGCAGGTGAGATCGGCCTGATCGTCCCCGGCACCGGCCTCGAGCACTTCCTCGACCTCTACATGGACGCCAAGGACGCCGAGGCCGGCCTCACCGGCGGCACGCCGCGCACCATCGAAGGCCCGCTCTACGTCGCCGGTGCGCCGCTCGTGGAAGGCAACGCCAACCTCAGTGTCGATCCCGACGAGGGCACCACCGTGCTGCACATGACAGGCACCGTGACCGGCCCCGATGGCGAAGCGGTCAAGGACGCCATCGTTCACGTCTGGCACGCGAACTCGAAGGGCTGGTATTCGCACTTCGACCCGACCGGCGAACAGACCCCGTTCAACAACCGCCGCCGCATCAAGCTGGCCGACGACGGGCGCTATGCGTTCCATTCGAACCAGCCGAGCGGCTATTCGGTGCCGCCCGAGGGCGCGACCGACAAGCTGATGCAGGCGCTGGGCCGCCACGGCAACCGTCCGGCCCATGTCCACTTCTTCATCGAGGCGCCGGGCTACCGCACGCTGACGACGCAGATCAACTTCGGCGACGATCCCTTCGCGGCCGACGACTTCGCCTTCGGCACCCGCGCAGGGTTGCTGCCAGTGCCCAGTCGCCAGGGTGACAGCGCCTACATCCAGTTCGACTTCCAACTGCAGCGCGCCCACGACGCCGGTGACGAGGGCTTCTCCTCGCGCACCCGCGCCGAAGCGACGCCTGCTCCGGAAGCCGAAACCGTCTGACAACCAGAACACGGGAGACAGGATCATGCACGAACACCTGATGAGCCGCGTTGCGACCGCCGTGGTCGACGACCCCGAGACCGGCCTGTTCCGCTGCCGCCGCGACGTCTTCACCGACCCGGCGCTGTTCGAACTCGAGATGAAGTATATCTTCGAGAGCAACTGGGTCTACGTTGCCCACGAAAGCCAGGTCGAGAAGAAGAACGATTACTTCACGACCTGGATCGGGCGCACCCCGGTGATCCTGACCCGTGCCAAGGACGGCGGCCTCAACTGCGTCGTCAACGCCTGTGCCCATCGCGGCGCCAAGCTGTGCCGCCGCAAGCGAGGGAACCAGCCGCTGTTCGTGTGCCCCTTCCACGGCTGGAGCTTCAAGACCGACGGTTCGCTGATGCGCGCCAAGGACGCCAGCACCGGCGCCTATCCGGACAGCTTCAACCATGAAGGGTCGCACGACCTGACGCGCGCCCGCGTCGAAAGCTATCGCGGCTTCATCTTCGCCTCACTCAACCACGATGTGCTCCCGCTGGAAGAGCATCTGGGCGAAGCGAAAGTCATCATCGACCAGATGGTCGACCAGGCGCCCGAGGGGCTGGAACTGCTGACCGGCAATTCCACCTACACCTTCGACGGCAACTGGAAGATGCAGATGGAGAACGGCTGCGACGGTTACCACGTCAGCTCCGTTCACGAAAACTACCAGTCCACCATGGGCCGGCGTGCCGAAGGCGGGACCAAGGCAGTCGATGCCAACGGCTGGTCGAAGGCTCCGGCAAGCGGCGTCTACGGCTTCGAGCATGGCCATATCCTGCTCTGGACGCAGGTGCTGAACCCCGAAGTGCGCCCGATCTGGAGCCACAAGGCGGCGCTGGACGCACGGCTCGGCGAGGACAAGGCGAAGTTCATTCTCGAACAGACGCGCAATCTAGCGCTCTATCCCAACGTGTTCCTGATGGACCAGTTCTCCACCCAGATCCGCGTGGTGCGTCCGATCGACGTCCATACCACCGAGGTCACGATCTACTGCTACGCGCCCAAGGGGGAGAACGCAGAGGATCGTGCCCACCGCATCCGCCAGTATGAGGACTTCTTCAACGTCACCGGCATGGGTACGCCTGACGACCTCGAGGAATTCCGCAGCTGCCAGTCCGCCTACGAAGGCGCAGGCGAACTGTGGAACGATCTCAGCCGTGGCGCTACGCGCTGGATCCATGGCCCCGACGCCAATGCGAAGGCGATGGGCATGAACCCGCTGCTCTCCAGCGAGCGTAGCGAGGACGAGGGCCTCTTCGTGCGCCAGCACGAGTTCTGGGCGCAGATCATGCTCGACGGCATGGCGAAGGACGCCGAACCGATGCTGGAGGCTGCGGAATGACCCTCGTTCTGGAAAACACTGCCGCCGCGCTGTCCTATGCCGAGATCTGCGCGTTCCTCTACCGCGAGGCGCGCCTGCTCGACGACCGCGAGTTCGACGAATGGCTGGAATGCTATTCGCAGGATGCCGAATACTGGATGCCCGCGTGGACCGACGACGATGCGCTGACCACGAACCCGCAGACCGAGATCTCGCTGATCTACTACGGCAACCGCAAAGGGCTCGAGGACCGGGTCTACCGCCTGAACACCGAGCGTTCGTCGGCCAGCACGCCTGAAGCGCGCACCTCGCACTTCATCGCCAATGTCGAGGTGCTGGAGACGCGCGAAGGTGCGATCGACCTGCGCTACAACTGGCACACGCTCAGCCACCGCTACCAGCAGACGCAGCAGTTCTTCGGAACCACCTTCCTGACGCTGGATACGGCTGGAGACGTCCCGAAGATCCTGAAGAAGAAGATCGTTCTCAAGGACGACTACATTCATCAGGTCATCGACGTCTACCACGTCTGAGGAGGCTGCAGTGATCTTCGCAGGACGGTTCGCAGGCAAGGTCATGGTCGTGACCGGCGCCGCGCAGGGTATCGGGGCAGGTGTTGCCACACGCGCGGCGGCGGAGGGCGCAAGCGTCGTCCTCGTCGACCGAGCCGATTTCGTCGCCGAGGTGGAGCAGGCCATCGTCGCGGATGGCGGCAAGGCCGTGTCGGTCCAGTGCGACCTCGAAACGTACGAGGGTGCGGCCGAGGCGATGGCAGCGGCCGTCGCGGCGTTCGGGCGCATCGACATTCTCGTCAACAACGTCGGCGGCGCGATCCGCATGCGTCCTTATGCCGAGTTCGAGCCGGCGCAGATCGATGCGGAAATCCGCCGCTCGCTGATGCCGACGCTCTATTGCTGTCATGCGGCGCTGCCGGTCATGCTGGGGCAGGGCGCTGGCACGATCGTCAACCTCTCGTCCAACGCCACGCGCGGCATTCGCCGGGTGCCCTATTCGGCGGCCAAGGGCGGGATCAATGGCATGACGCAGGCGCTCGCCATGGAGTATGCAGAAGACGGCATCCGCGTCGTCGCGACCGCGCCCGGCGGCACCAGTGCGCCTGCGCGCCGGGTCGCCCGCAACGCCGAGGGGGACAACGCGCAGGAGCAGGCCTGGATGGCAGAGGCGGTGGCGCAGGTCACCTCGTCCGCCTTCATGAAACGCTATGGCACGCTGGAGGAACAGATCGCGCCGATCCTCTTCCTCGCCTCGGACGAGGCCAGCTACGTGACCGGATCGGTCCTGCCGGTGGCTGGTGGCGATATCGGCTGACGCCAGCTTCATAGGACATGGATAGGTGCCCAGACTGATCGCCGTCACCCGCTCGGGCGACGAAACCGCCATCGGTGCTTATCGCACCGACTTCTCGCGCTTGTCCTGCCTGATCGCCATGACCCTGGCGCTCGACGGCCTGCGTGTCACCATCGCACCTGAGGACTGATCTATGCCTTTCACTCAAGCTGCAGGCGCCAGCCTCTACTGGAAGCGCGACGGCCGCGACGACGCACCTGCGCTGGTGCTGCTCAACTCCATCGGCACCGATATGGATTTGTGGGACGCGGTGCTGCCACTTCTGCGCGAACACTTCGCGCTGCTGCGGATCGACGCGCGCGGCCATGGTGCGTCAATTGCCGAACCGGGTGACTTTTCGATGGCGATGCTGGCCGCCGATGTGCTTGCAGGCGCGGACGCGGCAGGTTTTGCGCGCTTCAGTGTCGCGGGCGTCTCGCTGGGAGGGATAATCGCGATGGAACTGGCCGTCGCCGCGCCCGAGCGGATTGAAAAGCTCATCCCCATCTGCACGTCCGCCACGATGGACAGCGCTTCGTGGAACGATCGTATCGCGAAAGTGCGCGGTGAGGGGATGGCCGCCATCGCCGATCTTGCGATGGGGCGTTTTCTGTCGGACACGGCCGAACCCGCGATCTACGAAGCCGTGCGTCGTCAATTGCTTGGCATGGACGCGCAAGGCTACGCGGGCTGCGGGGCGGCGATCCGCGACATGTATCTAGCCGAGCGTATCTCCGGCATCGCCGCGCCCACTCTGGTGGTAACCGGCACGCGCGATACCTCGACGCCGTTCGAAGGGCATGGCGAATATTTGCTTGCCCGCATCCCCGGCGCTGCGCATTTGTCGATCGAGGCTGCACACCTTGCACCGCTGGAGGCTCCCGCCGAACTGGCCTCAGGCATGATCGCCTTCCTCT